>JAFQAF010000132.1 GCA_017400025.1 Oscillospiraceae bacterium | reverse complement strand
GTGTTTCCCTGTCTATCAAACAGACAATGGAACCACCAGTAAAAGAAGAAGCCGCAGAAGAAACAGCTGAATAATCTTTAAAAAGCAATCATATCCCCTTTCCATGCGGAGAGGGGATTTTTGTTTTTATGATTGACTGTTTATTCCCACAGGAGTAAAATTTAATCAATAACATACTTACGGAGAGAATTATGAAAAAAATTACAGCAATTGTTTCAGCACTGGTTATGGCATTTCTGCTTGTTTCCTGCGGCGGAGGTGCAAAGTCTCCTGCTGTCAGCCGCAGCACAGTGAGCGAAGACGGCAGAACGCTTTCAAACCGGTATACAGGCATTACAGTGACACTGCCCCGGGGCTGGGAAAAATATGATGATGCCCTTATGGCAGATGGGTATTTCGGCGGTATTACAGCAGAAGAAATGCATGCTTTGACTGCAGAGGATTTTTCCGCAATGGAGGTTATCTATGATGTGATAGCCATGGACGGAAAAGGCAACAATGTTATTGTCTTTATCGAAAATGCACAGACAGTTCTGGACAAGGCCGGTGCAGAAATCACACGGGAAAATGCAGCACTGCAGCTGGTGGAAAACACCGCAGTCATTTTTGAAAACAACTATAACAGCCGGATGTCAGAGGTGGAAATCGGCGGCCGGACATACAGAATGGGCACTATAAAAAATGATGACAGTACGCAGTATCTTGCCATACGTGCACTGGATGAAACATACTGTGTGAATATGATTTTCACAACCGCTTCCGGTCACCCGGTGAAATATCTTTCCGATATGCTGTCAGGCGGCGTTGAAACTGCATCACCGGAAAATGTACCGGGCCGTGCTGTTTACAATGAAACACTGAACAGAATCACCAATGAAACCACCGGCATTTTCTATGATGCCCCGGCCGGATGGGAAATTGCCACAGAAGAACGTACCATGGAATATTTCTATGGCGATTCTACTCTGAAAATTGACAGTTTCAGTCCTGAACAGTGGGCAGGCATAGGTATGCTTCCTGACTTTATGGCATACGATTCAGAAAATGGCAGTGCCGTTGATGTAAGATACATAAACACAAAAGCTTCACCGGAATATTACTGTATGTCTGTGGACGAAATAGTACAGAATTACATTGACGATGCAAATTCAGACGGCAGACGGCATGCAATGAACGCAGGCGAAATGGAGCTGTTCGGCAGAACTTTCAGCACAGTCAAACACAACGAAGATACAGAAGATGAAAACTCCGCCAAAGGTTATCTGGCATTTGCACGGCTTAATGAAGATTACGTTGCAATTATCAGATGTATAACCAGGGAGGATACCACTGCCCGGAAGGTGCTGTCTGCACTTGAAAAGGAAAATGATGTGGAAACTGCCATGAAACTGGGCACTTATGACAGCGGAACAAAGCATTTTTACAATGAAGTATCGGGCATAGGGCTGACAGTTCCGGAAGGCTGGAGGTCAGCACCGCTGGAGGAAAGCCTGCTGGACTATCTTTATAACCGGGAAGGAAAGGAAAGCTTCCTCAACGGCAGTGAAGCGGATTTCAACTGGCTGTGGGCCATTGCCGATTTCTGTGTTGTCAATGATGAAACAGGGGCAGAAATGTATGTTTACTATGTAAACAAAAACCACATCACTTATGAAGGTGTCTCAGAGCCGGAAGCCTGGCACTATATGGAAAGCCAGAAAGACAGCTACACACAGAACGGCTGGACAGTGAAGGAAGGAAACTACAGCTATTCCCTCAGCGGCCACAGCTTTATGATGAGTTACTTTGAAAGAGACGGTGTGGAAAATATTCTTGCATGCGCAGATATAAACGAAGACTATATCGCTGTGCTTGATGTATATACCGGAAACCCGGCACATGAACAGGATACATTCTGGATGATGCTGGATATTGTGGAATAGCATATCTGCACTGCAGTGTTAAAAGAGGGCGGCCGGCCCTCTTTTTATTTGATTTTTCCTGTGAAATTTTATAGATATATTGTAAATTTTTGTACTATAAATTGATTTTTTATATAGAAATATGTATAATAAATTATTAGAGTAAAATCTATAATTGCGCCATATTCAATCTACACTACAGTGAGGTACATATATTATGAAAACAAAAGTTTCTCCATCAATTTTATCAGCAGACTTTGCCAACCTTGCAGCAGACTGCGAAAAGGTGATGAATGCCGGTGCAGATATGCTCCATATCGACGTTATGGATGGCTCCTTCGTGCCAAACATCTCCCTGGGTATTCAGGTTGTAAAAAGCCTGAGAAAAGCATCTGATGCATTTTTTGATGTGCATCTTATGATAGACAAACCTCATCTCTATGCAAAAGCATTCTGCGATGCAGGTGCAGACCTTGTTTCCTTCCATCTGGAAAGCGACAGCGATGTTATGGAAACAATCAGTATTATCAAAGCCTGCGGCAAAAAAGCAGGTATTGTTATCAAGCCTGCCACACCTTCCCGGGATGTTTACCCATACCTGGACAAAGTGGACCTGGTGCTGGTTATGAGCGTGGAGCCGGGTTTTGGCGGCCAGCGGTTTATGCCGCGTGCTGTGGATAAAATCTCACGTATTTCCGGCAAGGCAAAGGAACTGGGCCTGAAAGACATGATGATTGAAGTTGACGGCGGCATCAATGACGTTACAGCTGTTATGTGCAAATATGCAGGTGCAAACGTACTGGTTGCCGGCAGCTATGTTTTCGGTGCAGAAAATGTGGCCGAAGCTATAGAAAAATTAAAAGCATAAGAAAGAAAGAGATATAATGAATTCAAAAGCAAAAAGTTTAAAACACGACAGTCATTATAATGATATGATGCTGGCGCTGCTGCCACTTATTCTATGTGCAATGGTCCTGTATTCATCCCGTGTACTGCTCATCTGTGCAGTGGCCTTTGTAACTGCGCGTATTGTGGATGTTGCCATGGCGGTACTGCGCAGACAGGATGTGGACATGGACGACAAAAGCGCCACAGTGGCAGCCCTCACATTCTGTATGATGCTGCCGGTATCCATTCCGCTGTATGTTGTTGTTATGACAGTGGCTATTGTAACTCTCGTAGGCAAACACGCCTTCGGCGGCAAAGAGGCATATCCTTTCAGCCTTGCAGCACTGTCAATGTGTGTTGCAGCTGTAAACTGGCCGGAAGAAGTTTTCAAGGCAGTAAAGCCTTTTACACAGGTTGATTTCTGGACAGGCCAGGCACGGAGCGCCACATCAGTTTCATATCAGATAAAAACAGGCGGTCTGCCATACATTTCCACATTTGACCTTCTGCTGGGAAACCACGCAGGGGCTGTGGGCTCATCCTTTATCATCATTATCGCAGCCATCGGTGTGTTCCTGCTGGTTTCCAGACGTATTACATGGCACATTCCGGTAACATTTATTGTTACATGCAGCGTTATAGCATTGGCTTTTCCACGTATCTATGGCGTTTCCAGACTTTACAGCCTGAAGTATGAAATACTGACAAGTGCTGTTATATTCTATGCAGTGTTTATGCTGAACGAGCCTGCCACCACACCAAAGAATCCAAAGGCAAAAACAGTTTTTGGTATAGTTTGCGGTGTTATGACAATGCTGTTCCGCTATTTCGGCAGCTTTGAAATAGGCGGCTGTTTTGCACTGCTGCTGGTAAATGCCACAGAGGGCTACTGGGACAGACTCTTTGACAAAGAAACATCAGCTGCAGATTCAGAACACAAGGAAACTGTAAAAGTGGCAGCGGAAGTGAAAGTGGCTGAAGCAGAAAAAGCAAACAACAAAAAAGTATACAAAAAAGAAGAAAAACATACAGAAAAACCAAAGGCAAAAGGCGAAAAACAGCCTGCAGACAAAAAGCCAAAGCGCGAAAGTGCGGTGACATCCACTCTGGATATTATCAGCCGTGCAGAGGATGATATCGACCAGGTGGAATTTTCCACACAGACAATCGATGTACGCGAAGCACTGCGGGCATTTGAAGAAAAATACAATAAGGGGGGTAAATAATGGATAAGAAAGAAAAACTCCGTGAAGAACTCCTCAACTGGGACAATACTGTAAGAAAGAGAAAAATCACTCTTTCCAACCCTGTTTTTATAAAAGGTCTTGCCCTTGCACCTATGGCAGTAGCAGCCACCACAGTAAAAAATAGCCTCATTCTTTCCCTGGCTGTTATACTGCTGCTCACACCTACCCGTGTTATCACCTCACTGATTACACGCCGCATGTCAGTGCCGCTGAAAACTTTCTTCTATCCGCTGGCATCTGCAATTGTATTCTGTGGTGCATACTATCTTATGTACAGACTGCTGGGTTCTGCCGCCTTTTCACTGGGCGTATATCTGCCTGTTCTGGTTGTGGACCCTCTCATAGTTAAAAACTTTGAAAAAACAAGAAAAGAATCCTTTAAATATTCCATCATAAACGGCCTGCGCAACACTGCCGGCTTTGTGGTGGCCTGTGTGCTGCTGGGTGCAGTGCGCGAACTTCTGGCATACGGCACAGTGCTGGGCGTACAGCTGCTGTCTGTCCGTCTTATGCCTATGGCACAGTATTCCTTTGGCGGCTTCCTTGTTATTGCTGTAATCAGTGCCGTATGGAATATGTGTGTGAATATCTATCACAACAGACTGGAAATGGAGGTGGGTACAAATGAGTAACAGCCTTATAAATGCGCTGACAGCATTTTTCAACTATGCTGTTCTGGCTGTAGGTGCACAGAACGTTATCTTCACCCGCGGTCTGGGCCTTTCAAACGGTCTGCGTATCATTTCCAACCCACGCAAGGACACACTGCTTTTCTGCATTTCCCTCACATTCTTCCAGCTGGTAAACAGTGTGCTGTGCTACTATACAATTCCTTTTATCTATGCCACACCGCTGGCGGGCTATGCCAGATTTATCACTCCGGTGGTTATTGTGGCCTGCTGTGCATTCAGCTATATTGTTGCTGTTTTCCTGCTCAGCGTACTGACAAATAAAAAGACCTTCAAAAAAATGGTCTACTCACTGACATCCGCCAGTATAAACAGTGCCATTGTGGGCACTATCATCCTGTCCACCGGCCGCGGCTTCAACCTTGTTGAAACTGTAGGTTTTGCACTGGGCAGCAGTATCGGCTATTTCCTGGCCATGATGCTTATCAGTGAGGGCGAAAGAAAAATCCGCCACGACCTTGTACCACAGAATTTTCAGGGCCTGCCTGTTACACTTATCTACATATCCGTCCTTGCTCTGGCCATCTACGGTCTGACAGGCAATGCGATGGTGCTTTAAAAGGAGATTTTTATGGCAAGAAAAAATAAACCGGTAAAAATCAAAAGATATAAAAACAGCATGGGCACCTCCAGCCAGTCTGTGGCTGCGGCAAAAAGACTGATTCCTTTTGTACTGGCAGCAGTTCTGGTGGTGGCTATCGGCTTTTTCCTGGGCAAACCGGTGCTGAACTTTATTTCCGGTATAGGCAAGGATGACCCTGAATCCCAGGTGGTTTCATCACAGCCACAGGAAACACCAGCACCGGAACAGACACCGGCCCCAACACCGCAGCAGAGCACCCAACAGCCGGATTCTTCAGAGGAAATCCAGCAGCCGGCAGTGCCTCCTGTTGCCGAAACAGACAAAACATACTACTATGTAAACACAGCCAATATAGCAAATGAAGCAGGCCTGTCTGCCGCAATTGCAGCTGCAAAAAATGCAGGGGCAACACACCTTGTGTTTGATGTGAAAAACCGGGACGGCTACCTGCACTATGCTTCCGCAAACCGGTACGGCTCACAGCTGAAAGCTGATACACAGCTGGACCTTGCAGCCCTTGCAGACAGACTGAAGGCAGCGGGACTCACACCGGTGGCAAGAATCTACACCTTTATGGACAAGATGATTTCCACAGTGGAACGCTCAACAGCTGTTATGTATCAGGGCACAGAAACACGCTGGCTTGATACAAGTGCTGCCCTGGGCGGCAAAGCCTGGGCAAACCCTGCCAGCAAAATCATGCAGGACTATATCCTGGCAATCACAGACGAAATCCTGGCTGCAGGCATAAAGGAATTTGTGTTTGCAGGTTTCCACACACCAACAGGATACTCACTGGACAAACGCGACTTCGGTGCTTCCACAGACCAGGTGCTGGCAAATATGCAGAGCCTTTTCGGTACTCTGGAAGCAAAAATCTCTGCCAAAGGCGGCACTGCCGCACTGCAGGTGGAATATTCCGCAGTTATGCCGGAGGGCTCCTATGCACAGTACATTGTGCATCCGTACCAGCTGGGCGCGGAAGAATTGATTGTAACTGCCAGAGGCGGTGAAACCGATGTGGCCGCAGCAGTTGCAGCACTGTCTGCCGCAGAAGACACAGAGGAAATTTCCAGCATCACACTGTGGCTTACAGACAATGTGAACACAGAGCAAACAAAAACTCTGGGCGACTATTTCGTATTTTAAACACTGAAAATATTTAATGGCAGGGGTCTTCCCGGCCATTAAATTTTAACAGGAGAATTATGGACTACACTGTTGAAACACTTGCACACGGCACACAGGTGTGCATAAATTCCACCCACCGCTTCGGCACAGATGCATTCCTGCTCAGCGATTTCTGCCAGGTGAAATATGCGCAGACAGCCCTGGATATAGGCTCCGGCTGTGGCATAATCCCTCTGCGCTGGAAAGACCGCGGCCACAAAGGTATGGCGGTGGCACTGGAAATTGATGCAGACGGCACCGCCCTGCTGAACAGAAGCATAGAGCTGAACGGGCTGGAAAACCTGCAGGCTGTAAACCGGGATATACGTTCCTGGCAGACGGATATGCAGTTTGATGTAATCACCTGCAACCCGCCCTACTTTACAGCCGGCAAGCCAAAGGACGATGAAAAAAAGGCATCTTTCCGCCACCAGCTCACCCTCACAGACGAAGATGTGGCTGCGGCGGCATACCGCCTGCTGAAAGACAACGGCAAACTGTGCATCTGCCAGCGCCCGCAGCGGCTGGCCACAGTTATCTATGCTATGAAAAAGCACAGAATAGAGCCAAAGGTTATACGCTTTGTCCGCCAGAGAAAAAACAGCCCCCATCCATGGCTGGTGCTGGTGGACGGCCGCAAAAACGGCGGCTCGTCACTGACTGTTATGCCGGACCTTATTATGGAAAATGAAAAAGGCGGTTTCAGTGAAGAAGTGCTGAAAATTTACAACAAAATATAATATTCTATATTAAAATTACTTTTTGTATATTAAAATACCCTTATTTACATAAAAAATGAAAGAGAATTTGTAACGGAGGAATTATGGCAGGCAAAATTTATGTAGTTGCCACACCTATAGGCAATCTTAATGACCTGACACCGCGTATGAAACAGGCCTTTGAAGAGGCGGATTTCATCGCGGCAGAGGATACCCGTGTCAGCGTAAAACTGCTGAACCATTTTGGCATCAGAAAACCGCTGGTCAGCTATTATGAACACAATCTCCGCCGGAAAGGCGACTATATTATCCAGCGTGTGCTGGAAGGCGAAACCTGCGCAGTATGCTCTGACGCCGGAACACCCTGCATCAGTGACCCGGGTGAAATTCTTGTAAAACAGGCCCACGCCGCAGGTATCACACTTGTGCCGGTGCCGGGCCCCAGCGCTGTTAT
>JAFQAF010000131.1 GCA_017400025.1 Oscillospiraceae bacterium | reverse complement strand
TTTTTTTATTTTATATTGAAAAGTCTTTTTGCATTTTCGTTGGTTATGCGGACAATTTCCTCTTTTGTCAGCCCCAGTTCATCTGCCATTTTCTGTGCCACATAATGCAGCATTGAAGAATCACAGCGTTTGCCGCGGTTTGGTTCCGGCGCCATGTACGGGCAGTCTGTTTCAATCAGCAGTCTGTCCAGCGGTACTACTTTCATGCTTTCCAGGGCACGGCGTGCATTTTTAAAGGTGATTACACCGGTAAAACCAATGTACAGCCCCATTTTCACCAGCTGTTTGCAGCTTTCCCGGCTGCCGGAATAGCAGTGGACCACCCCGTGTTTCAGAGGGTGTTCATTGAGTATTTCCAGTGTATCCTGCATAGCATCGCGTGTGTGGATAATCAGCGGCAGGTCATATTTGTTGGCCAGCTTTATCTGCTTTACAAAAGCTTCCTTCTGCAGTTCAGGTGACCAGCTGTCATCAAAATGATAGTCCAGCCCTGCTTCGCCTACAGCTACTGCCTTGGGGTGCTGCAGCATTTCTTCAATCTCCGCCATTATCTTTTCATCCCTTGCCTGGATGGCATCGTGGGGGTGGATACCGGCGGAAAAATACATAAATTCATTTTCATCTGCCTGCTTCATTGCCAGGCGTGCAGATTCAATATCTGCGCCCACGTTTACCACATTGCCCACACCGCTTTCCTGGATATGGCGGATTATATCCCTGTAATCCTCTTTGAAGGATGTGTCATTGTAGTGGCTGTGGCTGTCAAAAATTTTTTCCATATATATCTACTTCCTGATTTATTTTGTTTAAACTATTATACCGCAATATTCAGAGGAAAACAATATCACGGAAAACAGCTGTTATTCCTATTGACTTGCAGGGAATAGAGGAATATAATGCTGTATACATTGCGATTCAGGGAGTATTTTATGGTAATATATTATTCTGCAACAGGCAACACGGAATTCATAGCAAAAGAGATTGCACAGCGTCTTGGAGACGAATGTGTGAACATTCTGGAAAGAGTGAAAAAGCAGGATTATTCACCGCTTCATTCAGAAAAACCCTTTGTTATCTGTGCTCCGGTTATTGTATGTGAAATGCCGCGCTTTATGACAAAATACCTTAAAAAGCGGACCTTTACCGGAAACAGGGAGGCATATTTTGTTTTCACCAGCGGTGGCTACTGTGGTATTTCAGGAGTTATGGCAAAATCGATTATAAAAAAGAAAGGCATGAAATATCGCGGCCATGCAGAATTCAAAATGCCAAGAAACTATGTGGCCAATGACCATTATCCAATGCTGGACAGACCGGAAATAGAAAAAAGAATAACAGACTGCTACAATCAGGCAATAAATGTTGCACAGGATATTCTTTCCGGTAAAAATCTTAAGTCGAGACATATATATTTTGCAGAATCAGTTATAACTCTTCCTTTTAATCCGGTGTGGTGCAGATATAAACTGACCGCAAAAGAGTTTTATGTAAAGGAAAACTGCATAGGCTGCGGTAAATGTGAAAAGCTCTGTCCGCTGAACAATATATCCATATCAGAGGGCAGGCCTGTATGGGGAGACCGGTGTACTCACTGTATGGCATGTATCGGCAACTGCCCTGCAGATGCCATAGAATATGGCACAATCACAAAAGATAAAGAACAATACAATTTCGGCAAATACAGATATATAGTTGACAATATTAAAAAATAAACAAAAAGCAATGCAGATATGCATTGCTTTTATTTTTGTATAACGAAAACCACCGGCTGTGCCGGTGGTTCAAAAGAGCTTTAGCGATGAGTATAAAAAATAACTCCTTTTGATGTAAAATAGACTTGCGGTCTGGCAGCTGCAAGAACATCAAAAGGAGGACATTCAAATGA
>JAFQAF010000015.1 GCA_017400025.1 Oscillospiraceae bacterium | reverse complement strand
TATTTTCGTACACTGTGCGCTGCATCAGCAGATTATAGCCCTGAAAAACCACGCCCATATTTTTTCTGATTTTTGCCAGGGTGGCCTTGCCCGCACTGACAAGGTCTGTACCGGCAACTGTTATACTGCCGCTGTCCGGCTTTTCCAGCCCGGCCAGGCAACGCAGCAGGGTGCTTTTGCCTGCGCCGGACATACCGATTATACCGTATATGCCGCCTTTTTCTATATGTACGGTCACATCGTCCAGTGCCTGCACCGGTATGCCGTTCTGTAAAAATGTTTTGCTTACATTATCTATTTTTATCATTTTTTACCTTTCTGCGAAGAGAAGAAACCGCTGTAAAACAAAAATCCCGCCCAAGACCAAAAAGTCAAGGGCGGGAATACAATTCACGCGGTACCACCTTGTTTCACATACAGTTACTGTATGCCTTGTCTGCCACGGGGCGGGTTTACGCTCTTATGGCATAGCGCTGTAACGGGCGCCCCCGACACAGACTACATATCGCCTGTATAGCTCAAAGACCATCTTCAACTGATTTGGTTTTGTCCCCTTTCAGCGGACAGGGACTCTCTGTAAAAACCACAGGCAGCCTACTCTTCTTTTCATCGCTGTTTTTCGTAATTCAAGTATGCCTTAATTATAGCCTTTAAAGCCTGCAAGTCAATATGCCTTTGTGATATTTGTCAAAAACAAAGATATTTTACCTTGTTTTTCTGTATGTTTTGTAGGCATGCACAAAACGCCTGACTTTACATATACAAAAATCAGCTCTGGCTGTTGGGCTTTTTGACCAAAGCGGCAATGACTGCAAAAACCAGACTGGCTGCCACGCCCCCGGCACAGGCAGAAAATCCGCCGGTGAAAATACCGATGAAGCCTTCCTTTGCCACAGCCTCTTCCATGCCGGTGGCAAGGGTGTGCCCAAAACCGATAATAGGCACCAGTGCCCCGGCCCCGGCCACATCTGCCAGAGGCTGCCACAGCCCCAGGGCAGACAGCACCACACCGCTGACAACAAAAGAGGTGAGTATTCTGGCAGGAGTCAGTTTTGTAAGGTCAATAAGAATCTGCCCTGCCACACAGATAAGACCGCCGGTAACAAAGGCCGCAATATAATCCATATCTATTCCCTTTCCGCCACTATTTCCACCAGATGAGCGATACCCGGTATGCTTTCACCCTGCATGGAGGTGGTGGGGCTGAGCAGTGCCCCGGTGGCAACAAACAGTATTCTGTTTAAAATCTTTTTCTCCATTCCCGGCAGTATATGGGCCGCCAGCACACAGCCGCTGCAGCCACAGCCGGAAGCCCCGGCCTGTACATTCTGCTTCTGCCTGTCAAAAATCATCAGGCCACAGTCGTTGTGGTTTTCAAGAGGTATGCCTTCCTCTGCCATCAGCTTTTTCAGCAGTTCTGTGCCCACGTACCCTAAGTCCCCGGTGAAGATGCCGTTGTAGTCTGCCGGGCGTGTGCCGGTTTCCACAAAAAAGGTTTTCAGCGTGTCTGCGGCGGCAGGTGCCATAGCGGCGCCCATATTGTTGGCGTCCTTTACATCAAGATCCACTATCCTGCCAAAGCAGGCCCTTGTGATAAAAGGGCCTTTGCCCTCCCTTTCAAGGAAAATATGGGCCGCACCGGTGACAGTCCACTGTGCGGTGGGGGTTCTTTTGCCGCCGTAGTCCAGCGGTGTGCGGAACTGCCTTTCCGCCGTGGCAAAATGGCTGGAGGCAGAACACAGCACATTGTCCGCCATGTCACCTGCCACAAGGCAGGCCCCCAGGGCCAGGCTTTCACTCATTGTACTGCAGGCGCCGTACAGTCCTGCAAAGGGTATGGGAAAATCGCGGTAGGCAAAAGCGGTGGAGGTAATCTGGTCGCACAGGTCACCTCCGAGTGCCAGCTGTATATCCTCCGGCTGCAGTTTTCTTTTGTCCATAATATTTCGCAGATTGCGCTGCAGCATCTCTGTTTCCGCCTTTTCCCAGCTGTCCCGGCCGAAGTAGTCATCCCGGGAAAGCAGGTCAAAACCGGCGGCCAGAGGGCCGGCAGCTTCCTTTTTGCCGCCGGTACAGCTGTAGGCCGTAATGGCCACCGGCTTTCTGAATTCAATCACTCTTTTCATAGTCTACCCCACAAATGTCTGTTTAAAAAACAGTATCACCCCATAAACCACAGAGGCCAGCACCCCGTAGACAATAACCGGTCCTGCGATGGCAAACATCTTTGTGGCTGTGCCGGTGATAAGCCCTTCTGCCCTGAACTCCATAGCCGGACTGACCACTGCATTGGCAAAGCCGGTGATGGGCACCAGAGTGCCTGCCCCTGCACGTTTTGCCAGGCGGCCGTACCAGCCCATAGCCGTGCAGAAAGCTGAAAGCGCCACCAGGCTGATGCTGGCCATCAGTCTGGCATCGCTGATGATAAAGCCCATATTTTTATAAAAGCGGAACAACAGTTCTCCCAGGGTACATTTAGCACCGCCAACCATAAAGTCCCACAGGCAGTTTTTAGCCAGGGAGGATTTCGGGTTTGCGGCTTCCACCATGGCGGAATATTGCTCTCTGTCAGTTTTCATAGCACATCTCCTTTTTTGTCTATTGTCGGCAGAGTGCAGTAAAATATTCATCCCTTGCCGGCACAGCAGCTGCAAAAGTTTTTCATACCACAGGCAATGCCCCGCCACCGGTGCAAAATAAAAACAGCACTCCGCAGAGTGCTGTAAGTATTCCGGGAAAATCAGCCCGTAAAAAATATTGCACCTATTATAAACAGGCACAGCAGCAGGCCTACCGCCCTTTTGATAACAGTTCTGTCCATCTGTCCACTTCCTTTATTCATACATCTCATATCTCAATTATAGGCAGCGACGACCTTTTGATTTATCCTACCACGGCTGTTATTTTTTTACAATAAAAGTGACAGATTTGTAATATTGTCATACAGTCCGGAAATACAGCCGAATCATTTTTATGGTATAAAAAAGGCGGCCGCAGCCGCCTTGGATATTATGTTCTGTATATTACAGTTTCAGTGTCATAGGTGTGTGGGGAATACCGTCCTCCAGGAATTCTTCCCCTGCTGTGACAAAGCCCACTTTTTCATAGAAAAGCAGGGCGTAGGTCTGTGCCTCTATATAGATTTTTTCGCAGGGCAGGTGTTCCCTTACTGCATCGATGCCGGCGGTGATAATTCTGCCGCCCAGGCCCACACCGCGGTCTGCGCTGAGGACACGGCCTATCTGCACAGTGGTTTCGTCCTTCGGGAAAGCGCGCAGGTATGCCTTGATTTCCCCATTTTCCTCCAGCCATAGGTGCAGTGCGTCATAGTCTGTGCCGTCTACCTCCTGATATGGGCATTCCTGCTCCACCACAAAAACTGCAGTGCGGATTTTCAGTATTTCATACAGCTCTCTTGTTGTGAGCCGGTCAAAAAATTTGGTTTTCAGTTCCATATTTACCTCTTTACAAGGGTTTTCAGATACCCTTTTATCTCTGTCAGTGTCTCTGCGTCAAAAGCTGTCTGTGAATCCAGCAGGCTGCCGGTATATTCAATCATGGCCTCAATGCTGATTTCATACATTGTATAGCCCATGTTGTTTATATATGCCACGTAGCTGTCCATGGTTTCCAGGGCACGGTCCATGGCAAAGGCCAGCGGATCTGCGGCTGTGTGGGTGTTGCGGTAGTGCGCCGCCAGCTGCATAATCACATCTGCATATTTTTCGTCTATATATCTTTTGTTTCCGTACATTTTTCTCCTATATGGAAAACCACCTGCCGCAAAACAGGTGGTATCGCTTTAATAAATTTTTGTTTTGTCTGTGCCTACCTTGATGTATTTGTACACCACTGGGATAACAGTGCCGATAAATGCCAGCAGCGCCACCACAAACACAGGTTTTTTTGCTTTTTTGTGGATAAGTACACCTGTCATCATACCCAGTGCAAGGAAGCAGAAGCGCACTAAAAGAAGGTCGCCCCGGTTGCTGTTCCAAATATATT
>JAFQAF010000130.1 GCA_017400025.1 Oscillospiraceae bacterium | reverse complement strand
CCAGCCGGTTATTGACGGAGAATTCGATATGGCAATCGGCTCCCGCTTTATCAGAAAAGAGGGCTTCCAGTCCTCCTTTATGCGCCGACTGGGTATTAATATCATATCCATGCTTATAAAAATTCTCACCGGCAAAAAAGTGTACGATGTAACCAGCGGTTACCGTGCCTGCAACCGCCGGCTGATTGAATTTTTCTCCAATGACTATGCAGATGACTATCCGGAACCGGAAGCCATTATGAGCTGTATTATGAACGGCTACAGAGTGGGTGAAGTGCCTGTTGTCATGGAAGAAAGACAGGGCGGTGTGTCCTCAATCCGCAGCCTGAAATCCGCATACTATATGATAAAAGTCTGTCTGGCACTGGTGGTGGACAGAATTTCCACATCAAGAAAGGCAGGTAAATAATTATGTTCCTTATGAGCGACAAAACCCTGCAGCTGCTGCTGATTCTGGGTGCAGTGGGCCTGTTCCTGTTTATTGTATGGCTTATCAAGCACAACAAGATAGAGGTTAAATATTCCATTATATGGCTGGCATTTTCAGTTGTTATGATTGCCTTTGCCATCTGCCCTTACATTGTTCTTGTGCTGGGTGATATAACAGGAGTGGCAAACCCTGTCAACTTTGTATTCCTCACACAGATAATATTCATACTGCTTATCCTGCTGTCTGTCACAGCGGTAATATCCGGTTTTTCACGCAAAATCAAGCGCCTGGCACAGACAAACGCCCTGCTGGAAAAACGTGTGCGCCGGCTGGAAGCAGCAATTAAAGAAAAAGAAGAAAAATAATCCCCGTTACCAAGGAGTAAATTATGCTGTTCAATTCTGTCAGCTTTTTAATATTCTTCCCCATTGTGGTAATGGGGTATTTTCTCATTCCTGAAAAGCTGAAAAACCACTGGCTGCTTATAGCCAGCTATTATTTCTATATGTCCTGGCAGCCGGTTTATGCGCTGCTTATCCTTTTCAGCACCATCACCACATTCTACTGTGCAGTGCTTATAGACAGGGCAGACACACGGCAGAAAAAGAAACTTTATCTTGCCGTAAATATTATTGTTAACATAGCAATCCTCTGCTATTTCAAATATTTCAACTTTATTGTGGACAGCCTGCTGGCTGTTTTCCCGTCACTGTCCATCCGGCGCAACAACAACCTGCTGGCCGTTGTGGGTATTTCTTTCTACACTTTCCAGTCCCTGGGCTATTCTATCGATGTGTACAGAGGCAAAGTGGAAAGAGAAAAGGATTTTCTCACCTATGCGCTGTTTGTCAGCTTTTTCCCACAGCTGGTGGCCGGCCCTATCGAACGCAGTGCCAACCTTCTGCCGCAGCTGCACAGAAGCCATAAATTTGAATACAACCGCGTTACAGACGGCCTGGTGCTTATGGCCTGGGGCTTTTTCAAAAAGCTGGTGGTGTCAGACGGTGCCGCAATCATCGTAAATATGGTTTACAACGATGTGACAAAATTCACCGGCGTACAGCTGATAGCGGCCACCGTGCTGTTTGCCTTCCAGATTTACGGCGACTTTTCCGGCTATTCAGACATAGCCATCGGTGCGGCCAATGTAATGGGCTTTAAACTGATGCGCAATTTCTACCATCCGTATTTTTCACAGAATGTTTCAGAGTTCTGGCGCCGCTGGCATATTTCACTGTCCGGCTGGTTTATGGACTATGTATACATCCCCCTGGGCGGCAGCCGCAAAGGCAATGTGAGAACATATATCAATCTTTTTATCACATTCCTTGTCAGCGGTCTGTGGCACGGCGCTTCCTGGAATTTTGTAATCTGGGGTGCACTGAACGGCATGTACAACATTGTTCACCGTGCACTGTTCGGCAAAAAGGAAACTGCAAGACGCCGCCGGCTGAAAGAGGGTAAACCTCTGCCAAAACAGTCACCTGCAGTTGTGGTGCTGAAATGCATCGGCACATTCCTGCTGATAGATTTTGCATGGATTTTCTTCCGTGCAAATACTCTGGGGGATGCAGTCTATGTGATACAGCATCTTTTTACTGACCTTCCGCAGCTTTTCACAGCAGGCTATCTTGCCACAGCTATGGAAGCCATAGGCTATTATGCAAACAACGGCACAGCCATTGTACTGTGTACAGTGCTTATGCTGCTGGTGGAAGCCTGGGAGGGCAAAGGCCGGCTGGTTGACCGCATCAACAGATGCGCCACACCGGTGCGCTGGCTGTTCTACTATGGCGTTATTCTGCTTATACTGTTCTTTGGCTATTTCGGACAGAGCCAGTTTATCTATTTCCAGTTTTAAAAGGAGGGGCTATGTTAAAGTTAATAGGAAGACTTTTGCTGTTCGTGCCTGTCCTTGCCGGTATGATGTTTGTATCCTGGCGCGTGGACCCGTCCGGTCTTTTCTGGGGTGCAGGCTTTGAACGTCTGGCCAGCGAATATATGCTGCAGGGCGTGTATATAGACGGCTATGAACGTCTGGACGGCCGTGCCCTCAACGAGGTGTACGCCAAAAATGTGCCTCAGGCACCGCAGATTCTGGTAAACGGCTCATCCCGTTCCATGATGATAGACACATCTTTTACCACAGGTGACAAAACTTTCTACAATGCCTCCAACGTAGGTGCAGATATATATGACTTTTTCAACAGCTATTACATCTTTGAAAAAGAAAACAAAACCCCGGAAATTTTCGTTATGGGTATAGATGCGTGGCTGTTCAATGACGGGGAAGAAAATCTGGACAAGCGCAGCAATAAGGAAATGTATTACGAATTCCTTGGCGAAGAGCTGGGTTATGAAAACCTGGAATACGAAAAACCAAATCCTCTGGAAAAATACAAGGCACTTGTTGACCCCAGCTACTTCCAGGGCAGTGTGGCCTATT
>JAFQAF010000129.1 GCA_017400025.1 Oscillospiraceae bacterium | reverse complement strand
TTCTGATATTATTATATTAATAATATTGTATTTTTTATTGTAGATAATGTTAAATATGAATAAAATGTAAATTGATTTTATTAACAAATTGTTCATATTTAAACTGAATATTATCAAGTACAGTAAATATCATACATTAAGCTAAAATTTTAGTCAAGAATTGGTGCTTTAAAACAAAAAGCACCCGTATTACAGGTGCTTTTCTGAAACAATTCATTTGGTTTTTCTTTGGGCGCAGACATTTATAATATTTGCCTTTTTGAGAGGTGGTGCAATCATATTGTACAGAAGTATTGCAGCGATAATATTCCAGGTCATGCTAAGAATGCTTATAATGTTTGTGGATACCAGCACAGCCAACACAGTTTCCCAAGGGCTTTTGAGGATAAAATAGTGAAGAATTACTTCTTTAAGTACATAAATAATCCTGTAGCCAAAGATGCCTGAAACTGTAGCTATAACAATTTTTTTCTGTGTCATTTTGCCACTGTGGGATATAGTGCCGGCAATGTAGCCCATAATAAATTTCATAATAAATGTAATCCAGAATTCCGGTGCGAATATAGGGTCTGTAAGGTCAAAAATTGCGCTGCCTATACCTGCTGCAAGCCCTCCGTGCAGTCCGCCGAATAAAAGCCCGGATAATACACATATGATATTCCCCATATGTACCATTGTTTTCCCCAGTGGTGTAGGAATATCAATTTTGATGTTGGTGGCTACAAATACCAGTGCAGCCATAAGTGCAATCATCGTTAAATCTTTTACGGTAAATTTTTTGTTCTTCATAGTTTTGCCTCCGGTTATTTCTACTTACAGTATAATAATCTGAAGCGATAAAATAATCTGTTTTGTGTTAATTATGAAAAACATTTTTGTGTGTTTATTCATAATATGGAAATAAAATATACTGATATTTATGAATTATTTTTGTCTTTTTGTACAGAATATTTGCAGATATACAGAAGGGGTGAACATCTATGGAAAATAAAATGATGAAAGCGGTAAAAAATATGGCGGTTGGAGCTGTAATGGGTGCAGCCGCAGTCACAGCAGGTGCAGTGTATATGAATGAAAACCGCACAATGAAGAAAAAAGTCAACAGTGTGAAAAGAACAGGTAAAAAAATAGCCAAGGCAGGACAGGACATGATGGATGATATGATGAACAAATAAAATATCAATAAAAAAGACAGGCTACACTGAAATGATAAAATGATGGTAGACACAAAAAAAGTGTCTGCCATCATTTTTTTTGTTAAAATAAAAAAGGAAGGGAGTGTTAATATGGGTCGACCAAAAGGCGGAAAGAATACAAGCCACAGTAAAGAAGAAAAATGAGATTGGTAAAGCGACTTTAAAAAGGAGAAACATCAAAGAAAGATAACGAAAACGAAATTATTGATTATGAATTGGCTGACAAATTTGATAATTTCCTTGTTATGAAACCTGCTCAAAGAATTTTGACAAAAAGAAAGACTACCTAAACCCCTATCCTTTTCCATAGCGACCAGTGTGTCCAGTACTCATCAGCAGGTTATACTAACCTGCTTAAATCTTACAATGTTACTCAAAACATATCAAGGGCAGGCGTTTCGAGAGACAACGCTGTTATTGAATCCTTCTTCGGTAGATTCAAAGATGTTTTGTCATCCATGCTGCAGTTGATGAAACTATTTTCTATTTTAACAACATCAAACCTTTAAGAAAACTAAACAAAAAAGCACCGGTCCAATATCGCATTGAACCGGTTGCTTAATATTTACTTTTTGAGTCTCTGCTAACTGTTGACTATATTACTACAGCCTGTCTTTTTATGAATAGATAATAATTTTAATTATTTTTCAAATGCATGTTTGTCAATAAGTTCCTGCAGTTTTGCAGCTTTTTCAGCATCAAGTGGGAATGGTGTTTCTGCTTTGTCATTTACAACTTCAAAACCAGGCTTGTATGTGCAGTAGCTGTCAGGAGACAGGCCCTTTACACTTTCGCCGAAAATAGCAGCGTATGCAGCCATTGCAATTGTGTATGAGCCGTATGGAGAAGCGTGTTCGCCGTCTTCATAGTACATATCGATTTCAGGGTAGTTGTAGAATACATCTTCAAACACATTGCCTGCAACAGTCAGCTTGACATCGTATTTTTCACTGAGGGTATTGTAGATGTCATACATGCCTTTCTGATGGTCAGGGTCTCTTTTTTCTGCCCAAGGCATTGTCTGGATTGGTGTCACGCCGTTTGCTCTTGCCAGTGCAATGATTTTTTCTGCATCTTCAAGAGTTTCTTCTTTGGTAGGGCATGGGGAATGTGCGGCCTGCTGCATTACAATGTAATCATATCCGCCCCACAGAAGAGCAAAGCGAAGATCAGTAAACTGTTTGTAATGCCAGCCGTAAGTTACACCTGGGTGTGCCAGCATGCCAACTTCCACATCTTTGCCTTTTTCTTTACAGATGTTTTTAAAAATCTGTGGCATATCGTTGAAAAAAGTATGGCTGTTGCCAAGGAATAAAACTTTCATAAAAAATCCTCCGTTATATATTTAGTCACGATACCGTGCAAATTGTCAGTCTCTGAATCTGATTATACAATTTTCCATGCTTTCAATAATGGCAAGGCTGTGCAGGTTGTAGCCCTCCCGACGCAGTTTGTCACCGCCGCCCTGAAAACCTTTTTCAATAACTGTACCTAGGCCTTCAATTGTTGCACCGGACTGTTTTACAACATCAATAAGGCCGTTCAGTGCAGCACCGTTTGCAAGAAAGTCATCGAGAATAAGTACGTGGTCATTTTCGTTCAGGAATTTTTTTGCAACAGTGATTGTATACTCTTTTCCGTATGTATATGATTTAACTGTACTTGTATACAGCTCACCGTCAAGGTTTTGACTCTTTGCTTTTTTTGCAAAAAGTACAGGAACATCAAAATACTGTGCAGTTATGGAAGCAATGGCTATGCCGGACGCTTCAATAGTCATTATTTTTGTTATATTTTTATCCCGGAACAGACGTTTGAATTCTTTTCCTATTTCGGTGAGAAAAGCTACATCAATCTGATGGTTGAGAAAATTGTCAACCTTAAGGATATTTCCTTCCCTTACTATACCATCATTAAGTATTCTGTCTTTTAATAACTGCATTTTATTTTCCTCACTTCATTTTGAACTTTTTCTTTTAATCAATTATACAATAATTTTTTTCAATTGCCAACATCTTAAAGAATAAAGTTTTATACATATGAATAAAGTGAGAATGAGGTGAGCAATGTGAGCAGAAGATTTGGTTTTATGTCGGTATATACAGGAATGTTTATTCTTTGCCGGTTGGTGTGCGGAAGGTATATGGTAGTTTCAGACCCGGGAGAGTATGAAAAAACTATTGAAATGTTTACATATCAGCTGGCATATCCGGATACATACTCTGCAGTCTTTCCTGCCAATATGAATGAAACCCGGCGGAATACCGGCAATACTGCAGGCAATGACAGTACGGAGAAGACAGCATACATTACTTTTGATGATGGCCCTACACCCCGCACCGGAGAAATACTGGATATACTGCAACGGCATGATATTAAAGCAACTTTCTTTGTTATTGAGGGCAGAGAGGAATATACACCGTATATGCAGCGTGCGGTTAATGAAGGGCATACTGTCGGCGTGCATTCCGCCAGTCACGATTACAAAAAAATTTACAGCTCTGTGGATGCATACCTGCAGGATTTCACACAGTGTTATGACTATATTTTTAATGAAACGGGCTACCAGCCTGTGATTTACAGATTCCCCGGTGGAAGTGTAAACAATTATAATGCCCGGACACGCAGGGAAATTGCAGAGGAAATGAGCCGAAGAGGGTTTGTCTATTTTGACTGGAACGTGGAAAGCGGAGACAGCGGAAGACTTTCTGCGGAAGAAATATACAGAAATGTCACTGAAGGGTGCAAAGGCAAACAGCGTGCAGTAATTATAATGCACGACTCTGCCGGAAAGAAGACCACTGTCCGGGCACTGGAAAATATTATTGATTATCTGAAAAAGGACGGCTGGGTGTTCAGAGCGCTGGACAATGAGGTAAAGCCGATGATTTTCCGCATGAAGTAAAGGGAAAATGTTGATAAAAAATGCCGGATATGGTAACATAAACTCAATTAATATCCGGAGGATTTGTAATGATTAATATAGCACTTTTAGGCCACGGCGTTGTGGGCACAGGCGTTGTAAATGTTATCGAAAACAAAAAAGAACAGCTGAAAGCAGTCACCGGCCAGGACGTTAATGTAAAATATGTTCTGGTGCGCCACGATTATGATGTGGATTACAAAGAAAAATTTGTAATGGATTTTGAAACAATTGTGAAAGACAGCGAAGTTGATATTGTAGTGGAAGCTATCGGCGGCACAGACCCTGCTTACAGATATGTGAAAGAATCACTGCTTGCAGGCAAATCTGTGGTTACCAGCAACAAAGAGCTTGTTGCAAAGCACGGCTTTGAGCTGATGAATATAGCAAAGGAAAAAAATATCAACTTTATTTTTGAAGCTGCAGTAGGCGGTGCAATCCCGGTGATTCACGGTGTGCGCAACTGCCTGAAAGCCAATACAGTGGATTCTGTTGCAGGCATACTGAACGGCACAACAAACTATATCCTTACAAAGATGATAGAGGAAAAACAGTCATTTGATGTTGCTCTCAGAGCTGCGCAGGAGCTGGGCTATGCTGAAGCAGACCCGTCTGCAGATGTGGACGGCATTGACACCTGCAGAAAAATATGTATTCTTGCAGATATGATATACGGAAATCACATCCTGCCGGAAAAAGTG
>JAFQAF010000128.1 GCA_017400025.1 Oscillospiraceae bacterium | reverse complement strand
TGTTTTACTCATATTTGTATCACTTCCTTACAGTGAAAATTGTAACTCAAATTATATAATTTGTCAATCAAATTATATAATATTTAAAACATTTTTCACATTTGCAGATATACGGGCAGATATAGATATTGAATATCTATAATAAAAGTGATATTATATATTCATATTATTACAGAAAGAGGAAACGTTAAATGAAAACACTGGAACTGTCAAAAAAATATAAAGATTACGTTATTGACATCCGTCATCAGATTCACAGACATCCTGAACCTGGTACACAGGAATTCAGAACAGCTGCTCTTATCCGCGGCGAACTGGACAAAATGGGCATCCCATATGTGGAAAAATTCACAACAGGTACAGTTGCAACTATCACAGGCAACAAACCTGGTAAAACAATTGCTCTCAGAGCTGATATCGATGCACTTACACTGGACGACAGAACAGGCTGTGACTATGCATCAGAAGTGCCGGGTATGAACCATGCCTGCGGTCACGATACACATGCTGCAATGCTGCTGGGTGCTGCAAAAATCCTTAACGAAATGAAAGACGAAATCAACGGTACAGTTAAACTGTTCTTCCAGCCTGCTGAAGAAGTTGGCGTTGGTGCACGCGGCATGATTGCTGACGGCTGTATGGAAGGTGTGGACAGTGTATTTGCTATCCATATTTCTTCCGGCGTTGAAATCGGCAAAGTTGGCTCCGGTGCAGGCGGCAGAATGGCATCTGCAGACAGATTTATCATCAATGTTACAGGTAAAGGTGGCCATGGTGCTGCACCACACGAATGTGTAGACGCTGTTTACATTGCATCCAAAATCGTTGTTGCACTTCAGGAAATCGTAAGCCGTGAAATCGGTCCTACTGTTCCTGCAGTTGTTACATGCGGTACAATCAACGGCGGTGCACGCTGGAATATCGTTGCAAACGAAGCAGTTATCGAAGGTACAACCCGTTGTCTGTCAGCTGAAGTAAGAAACCAGCTGGAAGAAGCAATCGGCAGAATTGCATCCGGTATCGCAACAGCTTACCGCGGCACAGCAGAACTGGATTACCAGAGACTGGTTGCTCCTACAGTAAATACAGCAGAAAGCGTAGACATCTGTGCTGAAACAGTAAAACAGCTGTTTGGTGATGATTCCTTCTTTGAATCACCAGTTACAATGGGCGGCGAAGATGCAGGCGAATACTTTGAAGTTGCTCCGGAAGGCGGCTGCCTTGCAAACCTTGGTGCACACAATGTAAACAAACCTGAAACAGATTTCCCACATCATCATCCAAACTTCAATGTTGATGAAGATGCATTTGAACTGGGTTCTGCACTGTATGCACAGTACGCAATCAACTATCTCAACAAATAATATAATCAGACAGCAGGGGATATACCCCTGCTGTTTTTATACATATAAAAAGACCTGTAAATTATACAGGTCTTTTTGTTTGTCAGTTTTTATTTTTTGAATACAACATTGCCGCCGATAACTGTCATAGCACAGTTCATAACAGCATTGATGTCTTCCAGTGGGTTTCCGCCGTAAACAGTGAAATTGGCTTTTTTGCCCGGTTCAATTGTGCCGTGTGTCTTTTCAACACCCATAAGTTCAGCAGCATTGATTGTGCCTGTTCTGATGCAGTCCCATGTTTTCATGCCGGCATCTTTCATAAGAATCATTTCATAGGCTGTTTTATCGTGGAAATTGAACGGTGTGCCGGCATCTGTGCCAAGGGCAATTTTTACGCCTGCTTCGTAAGCATTTTTGAAGGTTTCTTTATGTGCTTCAAATGCACCTCTTACTTTTCTGATGACAAAGTCAGAAACTTTGTCAGGATTTACATAAATCCAGTACATTGCTGCAAGTGTAGGTACATAAACTGTGCCGTGTTCTTTCATCCAGTCAAAGCACCAGTCATCCATATAGAAACCATGTTCGATACTGTCAACACCGGCTCTGAGTACGTTTTTGATGCCTTCCATACCCTGGGCATGTGTACATGTTTTAGCATTTACTTTATGTGCTTCTTCAATGGCAGCACGGAGTTCATCTTCGTTGAGCTGTGGTGAACCTGGTTCCACACCTTTTGTCATAACGCCACCGGTTGCCATAATCTTAATCCAGTCTGCACCGGCCCTCAGCTGTTCACGGGCTGCTTTTCTGCATTCATCCGGGCCATCAGCCTGTCTGCCGCCTGTCCAGCCGTGGCCGCCTGTCATACAGATGCATTTGCCGGAAACAACCATTTCCGGGCCGATAACATCGCCTTTGAGAATAGCATCACGGATGTCTATATCAATATATTCTTCTCCGCCAACGTCACGAACAAAAGTAACAACGGATTCGATGTATACCTTGCAGTGTTTGATGGCATCAATAGTCTTTTTGGCAGTTTTGTCACCGGGAATACACATAACTGAATGTACATTGCAGTAGAAAATAC
>JAFQAF010000014.1 GCA_017400025.1 Oscillospiraceae bacterium | reverse complement strand
ATATGGGGCAGTATGCCTCACTGCTCAGCGGCTACCGGGGTGAAAACAACCCTCTGCCGGCTTCTTTCCGCGTACATGTAAAGGACCTTACAAAGCTGGAGCAGGTTTCAATGCGTTTTTCCTCAATGGACGGCGTTGACTACGTCTCCACACCTACAGAACTGGCAGGTGTTCTTATCGCACTTAAAAACACAACATATTATGCCGGTTTGGCAATTCTTGTGATACTGTTTATGGTAAGTATGGTTGTTATTTCCAATACAATCCGTCTTACTGTTTTCGCAAGAAGAAGGGAAATCAGCATTATGAAATATGTCGGTGCCACAAACGGCTTTATCCGTTTCCCTTTCATTGTGGAGGGTATCATCATTGGCACAATATCTGCTGTTATCACCTTCCGGGTGCTTTCCGGCGGATACATATATCTTATAAACTATATCACCACACAGGCCACCGGCTTTATAGCCATGCTCAGTATGTGTCTGGTACCATACACTTCCGTGTGGCCGGTAATGCTTATAGGCTTCCTGACTTTCGGATGGTTTATAGGCGGCATAGGCAGTGCGCTGTCTATGAGAAAATATCTCAGGGTTTAGGAGGCGGCTATGAAAAAAAGACAACTTTTCATCAGACTGTTCACCTGCCTTATGGTATTTACAATGGCTTTTGGTCTTATGGCGCCTTTTGTGGCTTCTGCTGACACAAAGTCAGACTATGAGGACGCCCAGGAAAGACTGGACGAAATCAACAAGGAAATTGCAAACCTGAACGACCAGAAAAAGAAACAGCAGGCCCAGAAAACAAATGCCCAGACACAGATAAATCTGGTAAAAAATCAGATAAGCATACTGAACAGTGACATCAAAAAAACCAACGAAGAGCTGGAGGAAAAACAGCTGCGGCTGGAGGAAAAGAAAGAGGATATACGGGAAACAGATGCCCTTTTCAGGGAAAGACTGAAGGCCATGTATATTATGCGCTCCGGCGGCACACTTTCCACCATACTGTCTGTAGACAGCTTTTCACAGCTGCTCACAGCCACAGATACCCTGCAGCGCATCTCAATTGCAGACACAGACCTGCTGAAGCTGCTGGATGAAGAAAAGAAAATTATTGAAACTGAAGAAGCCGAAATACAGCGGCAGCTGAATGCCCTTGTGGAAAAACAGGGTACGCTGGAAACAAAACAGTCAGAACTGGCCGGCTATATGCAGACACTGAACAGCCAGCTGTCTGAAACCGAGGCAAAGACAGAGGCTGCCAAGGAAACACAGCGGGAAGTCTATGCAGAATACCTTGCTGCAAAGCAGGCTCTGGAGGCTGAATTCGGCGAAAGTGTAAACGATACTTTTGTAGGGGGCGAATACATCTGGCCGGTACCTACAAACGGCTATGTTTCATCCTGGTTCGGCCCGCGTACACTGTACGGTGCCTATGACTATCACACAGGTATAGATATTTCCACCGGCTGGGTGGAAAACAAATGGCCGGCAATTGATGGTCAGCCTATAGTGGCTTCCAATTCCGGTATTGTTACCAAAGCGGTATACGGCCGCTATGGTTACGGCAACTATGTGATTATAGACCACGGCGGCAACAACTACACCCTTTACGGCCACTGCAAATCCCTGGCTGTAAAAGTAGGGGATGTTGTGGTCCAGGGGCAGAAGATTGCCTATGTAGGCTCTACAGGCAACTCCACCGGCCCTCACCTGCATTTTGAAATAAGAATAAACGGCAGTGCGGTAGACCCCAAGCCTTATGTAATAGGCTCCAGACCGTCCTGACACAGAGAGGAGAAATATGAGAAAGAAAATTACTTTAAGCGCGGCCATCAGCTATATGTTCATAGCTATGACAGTT
>JAFQAF010000127.1 GCA_017400025.1 Oscillospiraceae bacterium | reverse complement strand
TACTCATTGCTGAGTACCTTTTGTTTTTCAGTTATTATGTTCCCCAATTTACTGCGGATAGAGGGAAAAGCAGTTATCAGTGGTCTATCCAGTCAAGGCTGCGGCCAACGGCTTTGTTCCAGCCTTTTACCAGTTTTTCACGTCTTTCCTCTGTCATATCAGGGGTGAAGATTTTGTCGCACCAGTTGCCTTTTGTCAGTTCTTCGCGGTTTTTCCACAGGCCGGTGGCAAGACCGGCAAGATATGCCGCACCAAGGGCTGTGGTTTCGCGGATTATCGGGCGCTGTACCTTTCTGTCCAGAATATCGGCCTGGAACTGCATAAGGAAGCCGTCACGGCTGGCGCCGCCGTCCACATTGAGGACAGACAGCTGTATGCCGGTGTCTTTTTCCATGGCTTTTACCAGGTCCATGCTCTGGTAGGCGATGCTTTCCTGGGCGGCACGGACAAGGTGCTCTCTCTTTGTGCCGCGTGTGATGCCAACGATTGCACCGCGGGCGTACATATCCCAGTGAGGTGCACCAAGGCCGGTGAAGGCAGGCACCATATAAACGCCGCCGGTGTCTGCAACTTTCTGTGCGTAGTATTCGGCGTCACGGCTTTCGGCGATAAATCTCATTTCGTCACGGAGCCACTGGATTACAGCGCCGCCAACAAACACAGAGCCTTCAAGGGCATATTCCACCCTGCCGTCTATGCCAACGGCAATTGTGGTGATAAGGCCGGACTTGCTTTCGTAAGGGGTGGTGCCGGTGTTCATAAGCAGGAAGCAGCCGGTGCCGTAGGTATTTTTTGCATCACCTTTTTCAAAGCATCTCTGGCCGAAAAGTGCGGCCTGCTGGTCACCTGCTATGCCGGCAACAGGCACCTGCACGCCCTGGATGTTTGCATAGCCGTAAATATGGCTGGACGGCAGTACCTGAGGCAAGATTGACCGTGGGATATTCAGCTCTTCAAGGAGCTTTTCGTCCCACTGGAGGGTGTGTATATTGAACAGCATTGTTCTGGAGGCATTGGTGTAGTCTGTAACGTGTACCTTGCCTTCTGTCAGCTTGTAAACCAGCCAGGAGTCCACTGTGCCGAAAAGGATTTCACCTTTTTCTGCCTTTTCACGGACGCCTTCCACATTGTCCAGAATCCATTTGATTTTTGTGCCGGAGAAATAGGCATCCACCACCAGACCGGTGGCTTCCTTGATGTATTTGTCCAGACCTTTTTCCACAAGGGAATCGCAGATATCCGCTGTGCGGCGGCACTGCCATACAATGGCATTGTAAACCGGGCGGCCGGTGGCCTTGTCCCAGAGGATGGTGGTTTCACGCTGGTTTGTGATGCCTATGCCGGCCAGTTCTTCCGGGCTGATGCCGCTTTTCATAAGGGCTTCTATCATAACGCCGAACTGGCTGGAGTAAATTTCCATGGCGTCGTGTTCCACCCAGCCTTCGTGTGGGTAGAACTGTGTGAATTCCTTCTGTGCTGTGGCCACGATATTCTGGTCTTTGTCAAAAATAATTGCGCGGGAGGATGTGGTGCCCTGATCCAGCGCCATAATATATTTCTTTTCCATAGCTGCTCCTTAAAATATTCATTATTATTAATTTTATCATATTGCGGCTGTGTTTTATATATACGGAAAATAAAAACTTTGGGCAGAAATATGTGCATAAATGCAAAAAGAGAGTTTTTTTATTAAATACCGCTGGGAGATTATGCGGGACGTCCCGAGGCAAGCGAAGCGCCGGCATCTGCGCATGGTCGCTCAACATGCTCGCTTCCACGGCTTCACTGGTCTCGCAGGACAAGCTCGACCTATTTCACTTCGTGAAATACCATTACGTC
>JAFQAF010000126.1 GCA_017400025.1 Oscillospiraceae bacterium | reverse complement strand
CACAGACATCCGGTGGAAATTGCGCTGGTGGAGGGCACTGTTTTCATGCGCTCTTTCGGCAATGCCCACTGGTGGTATCTTTACCCGGTAGGCGATATGCCCCGTGAAAAGGCCATACAGCTTATCCTTGATGATGCCCGGCAGAACACCATAAAAGCCAGCATTTACGGCATAGACCGGCGGGGTGCAGAATTCCTGCAAAGCCGGTTTGACGAAGTGCTGGAAATAAAGGAAGACAGGGACGGCTCAGACTATATCTATCTTGTATCGGACCTTGCAAACCTGCCCAGCAAGAATTATCAGAAAAAGCGTAACCACTGTTCACGCTTTGTAAGGGAAAACCCGGATTATAAATTCATTGTCATGAGCAGTGAAAACATTCACAGGGCAAAACAGTTTGAAGCCGACTGGTGCCTCCGCTATGACTGCGGCCGGGGCAGAGACCTGTCCAGCGAGCAACGGGGCATAATGGAGCTTCTGGATAATTTTGAAAGCCTGGGGCTTAAAGGTGCAATGATAGAAACCAATGGAGAAATAGTGGCTATGTCCATAGCCGCAGAGATAAACAGCAGAATGGTTGATGTAATGGTGGAGAAAGCCTATCATGATGTTAATGGCGCATATGCCATTATCAACAGGGATTTTGCTGCAAACTGTTTTTCATCCTATGAACTGATAAACAGGGAGGATGATATGGGTGCAGAAAATCTGCGCAAGGCAAAAATGAGCTATTTCCCTTATGAAATCAGAAAAAAATATCTGGCACAGTCCAGAGATTGACAGGAGATTATATGCAGTTACAGACACTGACCCCGGAATACACTCTGCAGGCAAAAACACTGTGGAACACACATTTTGATGACGGCACGCCGGGTTTCTGTGATTTTTTATTTGATATTGTTCCTATGGAGGATATTTATATCGCCGTGGAAGATGGAGTACCGGTGGCAATGCTTATGGCAGCAGCTGAGCTGGAGTATAAAAACAAAAAAGGTTTTTACCTCTATTCCGCCTGCACAGCGCCTGATTTCCGCGGCAGGGGCGTGATGCGCAGCCTTGTATCATTTACTCTTGAACAGCAGGCCGCCAGAGGCAGGCTGTTCTGTGTCCTGCAGCCTGCAGCCCCAGCTCTTTTTGATTACTGGAAAGAGATGGGCTTTACAAATACTGTTTATATGCGCAGGGCAGAGCTGGAAATCAAAAGAAATATCTGGCAGAAGGCTGACTTTGATATTGTGACAGCATCCCGTTTCAGAACAGTAAGGGAAAAGCATGCGGAAGATACCATTGTGCACTATACCCCGAAAAGCTATGAAAGATATGCAGCATATATGTACACCTGCGGTGGCTCAACTGTGGAAACAGAAAACGCCTACCGGGTGTATTTTACAGAAAATGACAGGCTTGTTATAAAAGAGATTTTTGCTGCTTCCACGCTGCATGCCATGCAGCTTCTGCAGGCGGTAAGAGAAAGAACAGGCTATGAAAGTGCACAGGTGCTGATTTCAGACAATTCACAGCTTTTCCTTGGCGAAGGCACAAAAGAGCCGGTTTATCTTATCAGGGGCCTGGATGAAGATGTATACGTAAACCTTATGTTTGAGTAATTTATACTAATTTTGTGGTTTTAAAACTGATTTAAATATGATATACTGAAACATAGTAAAAAAATATGAGGTAAAAATTATGAGCGCAGTAAAATCAGTTGAACAGAAAAGAGAAGAGCGCCGCCGGTTTATGCTGGAAGGCAACCTTCTCAAAGTAATCCCTGTCATAGCATTGCCACAGGTTGTTACAATGCTTATTGACTCGCTTTACAATATGGCAGACACCTATTTTGTTAGCCAGCTTGGTAAGGCCGCTACGGCTGCTGTAGGTGTAAACGATTCACTTATGATGATTATCAGGGCAGTTTCCCTTGGTTTCGGCATGGGTGCTTCCAGCTATATTTCCCGCCAGCTGGGTGCAAAAAACCACGAGGAAGCTTCCCGTGCAGCATCCACTACAGTTATGACAGCTATGGGTATTGTTGGCATTATCGCTGTAATAGCATACATATTCCGCCATCCTCTTGTAATGCTGCTTGGTGCCACAGAAACATCAAGTGCATACTCTATAGAATATGCATCCTGGATTCTGCTTTCCGCTCCGTTTACAGCTGCTTCAGTATGTCTTTCACAGACACTGCGTGCAGAGGGCAGTACCACTTACTCGATGATAGGCTCGGTTTCCGGCTGTATCATCAATATTTTCCTTGACCCGTTCTTTATTTCTGTAATGGGTCTTGGCGTGGCAGGTGCTGCCATAGCAACAGGTATTTCCAAATTTATATCTGTAATGTTGCTTATGATGCCATACTGGAAGAGAAAATGTGTTATTGATATCAAACCGAAATACTTCACCCCAAAAATTCCGCTTTATTCCGAAATTGCAAAGATGGGTATACCTACAATGCTGCGTACAAGCCTTATGAGTGTATCCACAATCATAATCAACAATATGGCAGGCAGCTTCGGCGATGCAGCTCTGGCCGCAGTTTCCGTTGCAAACAAGAGTCTGCGCTTTGTTGGCAGTGCAGTTATGGGCTTTGGTCAGGGTTTCCAGCCAATTGCCGGTTTCTGCTGGGGTGCAAAAAAATACAAACGTGTCAAAAAGGCATTTTACCTTACAACCCTTATTGGCGTTGTTCTTTGTACAATACTTGGCACAGGACTGTTTACATTTGCAGAACAGGCTATTACAATCTTCTCCAAAGATGTTGATGTTATGGATATCGCCATTCTGCTTATTCGTTCACAGTGTATAGTGCTTCCTATGCACGTATGGGTAATGATTGCCACAGGTCTTTTCCAGGCATTGGGCAAACCGTTCCAGGCAGGCTTCCTGGGTCTTTGCCGCCAGGCTTTCTCACTTATCCCGTGCGTACTTATACTCACATATATGTTTGGTCTTACAGGCCTTTCAGTTGCACAGGCAGCTTCAGACGTTGTGTCCTTCTGCTTTGCACTGGCCTTTGTAATTCCTATGATGAAAGAGATTAACAATCTGCGGCTGTCACCTGACGCAGTTGAATAAAAGAGATATTGAAAAAGGAGAAACAAAGTGAAAAAAATCATTCCGCTTTTTCTGGCAGCCGTTATACTGGTATGCGCTGTTGTGGGTTTTTCTGCAATGGGTGATATCAACGGCTCCGACAAGCCGGGTACACAGGTAACCGTGGAAGTGCCAAAGGGCTCCGGTGCCAACACTGTAGCCAAAATACTTGCAGACAACGGTGTAATCAAAAACAGCCTTTATTTCAAGCTGTACACAAAGGCTAATCCTGCAACAGACCTGCAGTACGGCAGTTTTACACTTGATACCAATATGTCCTATGCAAAGATAATCGAAGTTCTGTCCACAGTGCAGGACAAACGCCCGTCTGTCACAGTTACTTTCCCTGAGGGCTTTACTCTTATGCAGATGGCACAGCGTATGGAAAACAACGGCCTTTGTACAGCAGAGGAATTTATCGATGTTGCCAATAACGCTGATTTCAGCCAGTTTGAATTCTGGAACAAAATCAAGGAACACGATCACAAGTTTATGAAAGGTGAAGGCTATCTTTACCCTGATACATATGATTTCTTCCTTGATGATGATGTGTACAACTATGTTGCCAAAATGTATGAACATTTTGACAAGCAGATTACACAGGAAATGTATGACCGTATGGATGAAATAGGTATGAGCCTTGATGAGGTTGTAACTCTTGCTTCTTTTGTTCAGGAAGAGGCCGGCCATCCTGAAGAACAGCCACACGTTGCAGCCTGCCTGAGAAACAGACTGAAACCTGGCTCTGCACATCCGCGGCTTCAGTGCAATGTGTGCAGCTATATCAATGAACCAGGCAACTATGTTTATGACTATATCGTTACATACTACGGCGGTGTGAACAATGTGCCTGCAGGAATGATGAAAGCATACGATACATACGAAATTATCGGTCTGCCGCCGGGACCTATTTCCAACCCCGGTATCACAGCTATAACAGCCACACTGTGGCCAGACGAAGACAGAATGAACGATGGCTACTACTTCTTTGTAACAGACCTCACCGGTAAATATTACTATTCAAAAACCTATGCAGAACATCTTGTAAACTGTGACAAGGCATGGGCTGTAAATGCATCACTTAACAAATAAGAGGACAATATAAATGATTAAAAAACCTGAACTGCTGTCACCGGCAGGTGACCTTGAGCGCCTGAAATACGCTTTTGAATACGGTGCAGATGCCGTGTATCTGGGCGCAGAAGAATACGGTATGCGCGCAGCACCAAAAAACTTTACCCTTGAACAGCTGCAGGAAGCTGTGGATATAGCAAACAGCCTGGGCAAAAAGGTGTATCTTACACTGAATACTGTTCCGCTCAATTCCGAAGTGGAAAAAATGCCTGAATTTATCAGAAAAATTGCAAAAATCGGCGTTCACGCTGTTATCGTTGCAGATATCGGCGTACTTTCTATGGTAAAGGAAAATGCTCCCGATATGGAAGTACACCTTTCCGCACAGGCAGGTGTTGTAAACTATGTTACAGCAAATGCCGCCTATAAACTGGGTGCAAAACGTGTTGTTCTTGCCCGTGAACTTTCTTT
>JAFQAF010000013.1 GCA_017400025.1 Oscillospiraceae bacterium | reverse complement strand
TACTGTATCTCCAAAGAAGCTATCAAGCACTGGATTATAGCCTGCGACAAAATATATAACTGGGAAAGCACTTCAGCTATTGAGGTTTATGTGGCAGACAAGCAGAATTTTGTTCTGCGCCCGATAGAACTGCCATGGGAGGTTGACCTTCCGCTTTTCAAGAATGCAGATATAATCACTGATGCAGATGGTTTTGACAAATCAATGGCGCTGGACTGCGATGTAAAGAATCAGCCCTATGATGACGAAGTTATGCACGATTACTATGATATGGACGGCAGATTCACATTCCATAAAATATGTGACCTTCTGGAAGAAACTTATGCCTCCACAGAATATTCCAGCCATCAGTATGAAAAACATAATAATAAGCTGACACGTTTTATCAGAGATGCATATATGAATATGGTGTATTCCGACTTTACAGCCAATATGGTGAAAAGAATACACAAATCAAAATGGAACGGCCCGTTCTTCAGATTTATAAAATCAAAAGAAGTTCCTGTTCCAATGAAAAAGACAGAAGAATATCAGTACAATCTGAGCCGCAAGACACTGAACTACTCTTCACCTGAAGAAATACGCGCCATGATGGACAGATATAAAAATATTCTTGAAAACTGCAAAAAATACATAGAAAGGTAATGTCTATGGAAGTCAGAAATCCTTCTTCCGGCAGTATTCACCTTGAAATGAAAGAGTTTCTTGGTGAAAAACTGTATGAAAAATATTCAGACATCCACCCCCTGCTTGCACTGTGTACCTACAGGCTGAGAACGTATACCGGCTATAAAACCTTTGACCTAATGTACAACACAGAGGAAACCACTCCACGGCTTAAAATATACCGCCGGTTACTGCATCCCTTTGTCTGCCTCAAAAATGTATTCACCCGCTCCGCTGCCGGTGATAAAGTTATGCTGTCCTCCACTGTTTACAAAAGCGGAAGATATGCAGGACTTATTGAAAATATCAGACAAAATGCATCTGTTGTGCAGACCAATGCTTCCACCGATATAGAGGTATATTCCAAGAAAGATTCTGTCAGCGGATATATTTCCAAAATAACAGGTAAAGGCTATGGCAGAAAAATTCTCACCTGCAGCAGTATCAGCGGAAAAAAACTGAAAAAAGCTGTATCTGACTGGCTGGATTTTTATCTGGAGCTTTATAAAAAGGGGCTTGACTGCACCAATTGTACCGAAAATGCCACCCGGCTCCTTGATATTCTTAAAAAAGAATTTGATGCCAGGGTTGAATATGTGGCTGCGGAATTGAAAAAGAGCGGAGTAAAGCAGTATATCACCATAAACCAGTACAACCTGCGTGACCTTGTGCTGATAGCTGCCTGCAGAAAAACAGGGGCAAAAACAAAACAGCTGGAACACCATGCTTCCCGTTTTATGCACAACATTGCCACCGGTGAAGATATTTACCGTTTATGCTTTGTTGATGAAATATGCTGCTGGGGACAGAGCGAGGTTGATTTCCATCAGAATATATACAGATACGAAAGCTTTTTCACTGATGAAGCACCGCAAATATATTCTGTAGGCAATCCGGAAATTACTTTTGAACAGGCCGAAAAAGCCAACAGGGATTACCCCGTACAGAACAGAATCACATTTATGGTAAGCGGACTTCTGAACACGGCAGATACTGAATCGGTGCAGAAACAGCTGAATTTCAGAAACGAAATCTTCAGCCGGCTTAAATTGCTCGCTGATAAAACAGGGGTTAAAATACTTGTGCGCTATCCTCCCGGGCTGGATATGGAATTCCGCCGTAAAGAAGAAAGTCTTCTGAAAGACATGGGATTTGAAATATCACCTTCTGACCGCAGTTCCCTGCACAGCGATATCTGCGGCAGTGTGTGTATAATTGGCACAATATCTTCTGTGCTGGGTGTCGCTGCATTGCTCGGCAAGCCGGTATTCCAGATTACCGGTACTGATGAAAAATACTATATCACTGACAGTAATATCAAATCCATTACACCTGACCGGATTTCTAGACTTCCGGTGGATATATCGTCTTCCGCACCGGATACAAGCAGTTTTATGGATTATGGAAAGTTGCTGTCCTGACCGTGCAGTCACCTGTAAATATCAGATATTGCATATTTACACTGTGCCATACAGCTTTCCTTTAATATCAAATTTCTTAATCTGTCAGTTTTCAGAAAGGCTACATTATAATGAATAATCAACACAACAAAGTAAATATTATATTTGCCGGTGGCAGTATTCCTCCTATGATGGCAGCCGCACTGTGTATACAAAACGGACTGGAAACCTATGTGTATCTCGAAAGAGGCAGAATTTTCCGGGGAATATCCAATACAGAAAATTTCCACAATATAGGTTTCAATACTGACAGAACTACCTCTGTTGATGACAGACTTTCGGCTGAC
>JAFQAF010000125.1 GCA_017400025.1 Oscillospiraceae bacterium | reverse complement strand
CACATATAACAGTGAAAGGTTCGCGCACAAGGATTTCACAGCGGCCCTTTACGCCCTTTACATTGCACAGTGCCTTTGAAACACTTTCTTCTGAAAAGCCCAGTGCCACACAGGCCAGGGCTGCACCCATGGCATTGTGTACAGAGTATTCACCCGGCATCGGGAAATCCACTCTGTTGATTGAGCCTTTGCCCACCATAAGGAATTTTACGCTATTGGCTGTATAGGCAATATTTTTAGCGGTATAGTCTGCCATATCGCTTTTGGCAGAGAATGTGATTATCTTTTCTGCAGGGTATCTTTCCAATATTTTGCCGGCCCAGCAGTCATCGCCGTTTACCACAATGCGGTCTGCATTTTCAAAAAGAATACATTTGGCATCAAAATAGTTTTCCATTGTTTTGTGGTAATCCAGATGGTCCTGGGTAAGGTTTGTAAAAACTGCCACATCGTAATGGATACCGTAAAGTCTGTTCTGTGCCAGAGCCTGGCTGGAAACCTCCATAACCACATACTCGCAGCCGGATTTGTACATCTGGCTGAGCAGTGCATTGAGTTCATAAGCCTGTGGTGTAGTGAATTTGGCAGGGATTATCTGCTGGTCAATCATATTCTGCACTGTGCCCATAAGGCCCACTTTTTTGCCCTGCTGTTCCAGCAGGTCCTTGATAAGGAATGCAGATGTGGTTTTGCCGTTTGTGCCGGTGATGCCTATCATCTTCATCTTTCTGGCCGGATTGCCGAAAAGGTTTGCACACAGCAGGCTGTAGGCCTGGCGGCTGTTTTCCACTATAATCTGGTTTTCCAGCCCCATATCCCTTTCACATACCACCAGCTGTGCACCTATTTCCAGAGCTTTCCGGGCGAAGGTGTGGCCGTCAAAACTGGCACCGCGGCTGCAGACAAACACACAGCCCGGGCGGACTTTTCTGGAATCATCTGTGACAAAATCCGTATCAAAATCCTTTACTGTTCCTGTGTATTTCACATCTTTCAAAAGTGACTGTATGTTCATATTGCCTCCGTTTATTCTGAATAATTGGGGTCGTAATAAGTTACGGTGATTGTGGTGCCCATAGGCACTTTGTCGCCGTGGTTAGGGCTCTGTGTTGAAACCCTTACACTGTTGTTGCCTGAATATGCACCTGTTTCTGTTACGTTCAGTCCCAGGGCCTCCAGTGTGCTTTTTACAGCAGATGGTGATTTATCCCTTAAATCGGGCACTGTGACCATAGTCTGCGAGCCGGCCTCCGTATAGGCTATAATTGTGCTGCCGGACGCAACCTTCCGCCCGTAGGCAGGGTACTGTGAAACAACAGTATTGCCTGTGCCCACTATCTTTACAGACATGCCGTTCTGCTGCAGTTTTACTGCCGCATCGGTGATGCTGTAGCCGGTGATGGACGGAACAGTGATTGTTGCGCTTGCCTGCTCGCCCGGGCCGAACACCTGCTCAATGCCAAGGTAAGGCAGGATTTCGCCCATCAGCGCACCTACAACCGGCCCTGCAAGAACACCGCCGTAGTAGCCGGCTTCACCGGTAGGGGTGTCAAACAGTATGAGAATGGCAATTTCGGGGTCATCACAGGGGTCAACACCCACAAAGGATGCTATATAGTCATTG
>JAFQAF010000012.1 GCA_017400025.1 Oscillospiraceae bacterium | reverse complement strand
TGTGTTGTACACCACCTTTTCTGCCTGGGTAAACCGGGAGGCAAGGTTGCTTTCAGTAATTGTTTTCAGCGCCTGCAGTGCCACCTGTGATGTGCGCCACACAAAGCGGCCGGTACGGCCCCGGGGCCAGACCAGCCCCACAAGCAGCACAGACCATATACCATACTGCCAGCGGGCGGAAAGTTTGTCCCTGAAAAGCAGTTTCAGCCCAAGGATAACAACACCAACAAGCGAAACTTCCAGTGTCTGCACAAGAAATCCCCATATATTTACCATTGCTATACCTCCATTTCGTCCAGCAGTCTGTTCAGTTTTTCCTTTTCCTCTGCTGATATTCTGCTTTCTTTAAGAAAAGCCGCAATCAGGTCCCCCACTGCGCCGCCGTAAACCTTGTTCAGCAGGATATCCCTTTCCTGCTTTGAGCATTCGTCCTTTGTCGCCCGTGGGGTATAGGCGTGGTAATCGGCACTGCGGTCTATATTGACCAGGCCTTTTTTCTCCATTCGTGTAAGATAGGTGTGGACAGTGTTTCTTGTCCATTTTGTGGCAGGATAAAGATAATCCACAATTTCGCCCAGAGCGGTTTTGCCCCGCCACAAAGCATTAAGCACCTGCCATTCGGCATTTGTCAGTTTTTCCATATATACCTCCATACTACAGATGTAGTCTTAACACTATACTACACCTGTAGTCCTGTTTTGTCAATATACGGCACAAAATTATCACAATCAAAAAGCAGGGTGTGTACCCTGCTTTTGTTATCAGTATTTTGCCTTGTAGGCTTTTTTCAGGTTTGCCAGTGCTGTTTCCAGCTTTTCTTTAGTGGTGGCGATGTTCATTCTCACAAAGCCGGAGCCGCCCGGGCCGTATTCTTCGCCCCAGTCTGCCCAGAGGATTGCATCTTCCATAAAGAATTTTTCAATTTCGTGGTCTGTAAGGTTCAGCTTTCTGCAGTCCAGCCAGGCAACGAAAGTGCCTTCCAGAGGGCTGACTGTAATCAGCGGCATTTCTGCCAGTGCTTCCTTCAGCATATTGTAGTTTTCCAGTGTGTGGGCGTTCATCCGCTGCACCCATTCACTGCCCTGCTGTGTATAAGCGGCACAGAGTGTGGTGTAGAAAAACGGGTCTATACTGCCGAAGTGGTCTATATCCTTCTGATGTGAATATTTTTCCCTCAGTTCATCATTGGGTATAACAAGGTTTGCCTGGTTTACACCGGTGAGGTTGAAGGTTTTGCCCAGGGATGTGCAGGAGATGCCCATTACCGGGTCAAGTTCTGCATAAGGGATAACTCTTTTGCCCTGTGTGGTTTCTGCAAAAATTTCATCACTGAAAACAACCACATTGTATTTATTGGCCAGCTGTGCAATTTTTTCCAGGTCTTCCCTGTCAAAAATCCTGCCTGTAGGGTTGTGGGGGTTTACCAGCACCAGCATTTTGTTCTGCGGCTGTGCCATTTTTTCTTCCAGGTCTGCAAAATCCAGCGTATACACGCCATTTTCTTCCTTCATCGGATTGGAAACCACCTGTCTGCCGTTGCGCACCATGGCGCGGTCAAAACGGCCGTAGGACGGGTGCTGGATAATAACGCCGTCCCCTTTTTCTGTAAATGCACGGATAGCTGTGGACAGACCAAAGGTTGTGCCCAGTGTGGCCACAATATGGTCCGGATTTACAGTCCACTGTCTGGTCAGCAGCATCCAGTCTGTTATGCTTTTTTTGTATCTGCTGTCCGGCAGTGTAAAGCCGTAGAGGCCGTTCTGCGCAAAATCCGCAATGGCCTGTGTGATAAAAGCCGGCAGAGGGTAGTCCATCTCTGCACCGGAAAGCATAACGCCGCCCCGAGGCATTTCTGTGGCCCATGCGCCTTTCATATTGCCGTTGTTTTCGTGGCTGGCCCATTTGTCAAAATCGTATTTCATAATGATTCTCCCGTGTAAAATAATTGATTATAGTATATACCTTTGTGATAAAACTGTCAAAATCATTGCTGATTTTGTATTAAACTGCTATAATAAAGCCAGTAAAACACAAGGAGATGCCTATGAAACATCCTGTAGCAAAAATGTACACCGGAAAAGGTGTGATAACAATAGAACTGTATCCCGAATATGCCCCCAACACAGTAAACAGCTTTATATGGCGGGCAAAGGAAAAAATGTATGACAACCGACTGATTAAAAGAGTGGTGCCCGGGTTTGTGCTGCAGCCGTCCTACTGTTTTTTTGACGACAAACGCTGTGACTATATGATACAGGGTGAGTTTGATTCCAACGGTTTTTCCAATCCTGTGAAAATGGAAAAATGGACAGTGGCCATGGCCGGAGACGGCGATAAACTGGCCCACGGCTGCGAGTTTTTCATCACCCTTTCTGACGAAGCGGGTGAAAAACTGCAGGGTAAATTTGCGGCCTTCGGCAAGGTGATTGGCGGCTTTGAAGAGGTGGAAAGAATAGAAAATCTGCCGCTGGTACAGGTATTTCCGGAAGGGGTGGGCGCAAAGATAATGCAACCTGTGGAAGATGAATTTATGCTGAAAATGGAAGTGGAAACCTACGGCGCGGAATATCCGGCACCGGAGATTGACCACTGGCCCGAATAGAGAGGAAACAAGATGAAAAAATATGATTATCTGATAGTTGGTGCAGGGCTGTACGGCGCAGTTTTTGCCTGCGAAGCAAGGAAAGCCGGCAGAAAGTGCCTTGTGATAGACAAAAGAAACCATATTGCAGGCAATATATACACCTATGAGTGCGAGGGTATAAACGTGCACCAGTACGGCGCGCATATCTTCCATACAAACAATAAAGCCGTGTGGGAGTATGTGAATCAGTTTGCAGAATTCAACAGATATACCAACAGTCCGGTGGCAAATTACAAAGGCGAAATCTACAATCTGCCCTTCAATATGAACACCTTCAACAGAATGTGGGGTGTTATTACACCACAGGAAGCTAAAGCAAAAATTGAACAACAGAGAGCTGAAGCCGGCATCACAGAGCCTAAAAACCTGGAAGAACAGGCAATCAGCCTTGTGGGTACAGATATCTATGAAAAACTGGTAAAAGGTTATACAGGCAAGCAGTGGGGCCGACCATGTACAGAGCTGCCTGCATTTATCATAAAACGTCTGCCTGTAAGATTTACATATGACAACAACTATTTCAATGCGCTGTATCAGGGTATTCCAATAGGCGGATATACACAGATGGTAGCAAATATGCTGAAAGGCACAGAGGTGCGCCTGGGTGTGGACTATCTGGAAAACAGGGCAGAGCTTGATGCACTGGCTGACAAAGTTGTATATACAGGCCCTGTTGATGCTTATTTTGATTACATACTGGGGGCACTGCAGTACCGCAGCGTGCGTTTTGAAACAGAGGTGCTGGATACAGATAACTTCCAGGGCAATGCTGTAGTAAACTATACAGACAGTGAAACCCCATACACCAGAATTATTGAACACAAGCATTTTGAATTCGGCACACAGGAAAAAACTGTAATCAGCCGTGAGTATTCTGCAGAATGGCAGCCTGGGGACGAGCCTTATTACCCGGTAAACGATGATAAAAACAGTGCACTGTACGCGCAGTATAAAGAACTGGCTGACAAAGAGGAAAAGGTTATCTTCGGCGGCAGGCTGGGTGAGTACAGATATTACGATATGGACAAAGTAATTGAGGCCGCACTGGAAACAGCCGCAAAGGAACTGAAATAATTTATGCAAAATGCCTGCAGAACAGCAGGCATTTTTTCTTTTCTGTCAATTGACTTACAGCTCTTTATAGGATATAAAAATAGTAGTATTAATTATAAGGATGTGTTTTTATGAACAAGCTTGGTTTTGGCTATCTCCGCCTGCCAAAAATTGAAGAAGAACTGGATTATGAAGCAATAAACCGTATTACAGACGAATATCTGGCCCTGGGCGGCAGATATTTTGACACCGCTTACTCCTATTTGGGTGGCAAAAGTGAAGAAGCCATAGGCAGATGCCTGTCTGCACGCCACCCCCGTGACAGCTATATGCTGGCAAGCAAGCTGGCCGGTTACGATGCAAAAAGCTATGAGGACTGCTGGCGGCAGTTCAATACACAGCTGCAGCGCTGCGGTGTGGAATATTTTGATGTGTATATGCTCCACTGGCTGAACCGGAAAAACTACGCCATTGCAGAAAAATACAACGAATTTGATTTTCTGAAGGAGCTGAAAGAAAAGGGCCTGGCAAAAAAGACAGGTTTTTCCTATCACGATACTGCTGAATTGCTGGACGAAATACTGACAAAGCACCCGGAAGTGGACTATGTGCTGCTGCAGATAAATTATCTGGACTGGGAAAGCGATGCCATACAGAGCCGCCTTTGCTATGAAACCTGTGTGAAACACGGCAAAAAAGTGATAGTAATGGAGCCTGTAAAAGGCGGCCGCCTGGCAGATGTGCCGGAAACTGCAAAGGAAATACTGAAAAAAGTGGACCCGGATGCCTCCCCTGCCGCACTGGCAGTGAGATTTGCACAGAGCCTGGAAAATGTGGAAATTGTGCTGAGCGGTATGAACTCTGTTGAGCAGGTGCGTGAAAACATAAAAGACATACAGCCACTGACAAAGGAAGAAATGGATATTATGCAGCAGGCTGTGGCCGCCATAAAAGGTGCTACTGCTGTGGACTGCACTGCCTGCGGCTATTGTCTGAAGCACTGCCCGAAAAATATAGCTATTCCGGAATATTTCAAGCTGTACAATGAATATATGCGCAACCCTGCCGACGACTGGAAAATCACCCCAGTGTATGACAGCATCCGGACAAAATACGGCAAAGCGTCCGACTGTATCACCTGCCGCAGATGTGAAAACAACTGCCCGCAGAAACTGCCTATAACACAGCATCTGATAAGTGTTGCAAATGCGCTGGAGAGCAAATAACAGACAAAATCCCCTCTTTTAATGTGCAATGTTATTAAGATAAGAAAATATGTCATTCTGAGGAACGAAGTGACGAAGAATCTTTGTGATATATTACTGCAAAGATTCCTCGCCTGGGCTCGGAATGACATTTTACTTCATTTTGTTAAGTTATAATTTCGCAAAGTCACTTAACTTAATGGCATTGCTTTTAATGTGAGGGGATTTTTATTTGAGTTTTATTATACTGAATACATAACAGCAGATTTATTCTGAAGCCCTTACAGCATATATTATCACAAAAACAAAAAGGACACAGCAGGCTGTGTCCTTTTTTATATCAGCAGAATTTATTCTTTTTCTGTTTTTACTGCTTCACGTGTAAGGTGGCGCTGAACACGCAGTTTTGCAAGTTCTGCTGCCTTTTTGTCCTTGGCGTTTTTCAGGTCTTCCTTTGCAGTTGCCAGGCTTTCCTTTGCGCGTTCCAGGTCAATGTCTTCCTTCCATTCAAAGGTGGAAGCAAGAACTGTGACATCGTTTTTCAGCACTGACAGAACACCTGATGAACAGGCGGCAGTACGTCTGGTGCCGTTTACGGTAACAGATGCTTTGCCTGTGCCCAGGGCTGTAACCAGATTGATATGATTTGGCCAGATGGAAACGTCACCTGTTACGGTGCGCACTGTGATAGCCTCAGCTTCGCCTTCGTAATGAACACCGTATGGTGTTACTATTTTAAGGTTGAATGATGGCATCAGTTATTCCCCCTTTTTGGCTCTTTCGATTACGTCCTCGATAGTACCTGCAAACAGGAAGGCAGATTCCGGCAGATTGTCGTGTTTGCCTTCGATGATTTCCTTGAAGCCTCTGATTGTTTCTGCCAGAGGAACATATTTACCCTGCATACCTGTAAACTGTTCAGCAACAGAGAATGGCTGGGAAAGGAAACGCTGGATTTTTCTTGCACGGCTAACTGTCAGTTTATCTTCTTCTGAAAGTTCGTCCATACCCATAATGGCAATGATATCCTGCAGTTCTTTGTATCTCTGCAGAATGTTCTGTACGCTGCGGGCCACATTGTAGTGTTCTTCACCAACAATTGCAGGTGTAAGAACGCGGGATGTGGAGTCCAGAGGGTCAACAGCCGGGTAGATACCCAGGGAAGCGATGCTTCTGGAAAGTGTAGTAGTAGCGTCCAGATGGGCAAATGTTGTAGCCGGTGCAGGGTCAGTAAGGTCATCGGCAGGCACATAAACAGCCTGGATGGATGTGATGGAGCCTTTCTTTGTGGATGTGATTCTTTCCTGCAGGGCACCCATTTCTGTAGCAAGTGTAGGCTGGTAACCTACAGCGGAAGGCATACGGCCCAGCAGAGCTGAAACCTCACTGCCTGCCTGTGTGAAACGGAAGATGTTGTCAATAAACAGCAGAACGTCCTGGTTTTCTTCGTCACGGAAGTATTCAGCCATTGTAAGGCCGGAGAGAGCAACTCTCATACGTGCTCCAGGTGGTTCGTTCATCTGGCCGTAAACCAGAGCTGTTTTGTTGATAACGCCTGATTCCATCATTTCGTTGTAAAGGTCGTTACCTTCTCTTGTTCTTTCACCAACGCCGGCAAATACGGAAATACCGCCGTGTTCGTTGGCAACGTTGGAGATAAGCTCCTGGATAAGAACTGTTTTACCTACGCCGGCACCGCCGAAGAGGCCGATTTTACCACCCTTTGTATAAGGGCAGATAAGGTCGATAACCTTGATACCTGTTTCCAGGATTTCAGCGGATGTAGCCTGTTCTTCGTAGGCCGGAGCTTTTGTATGAATTGGCATTCTTTTTGCTGTTTCAGGCTGTGGTTTGTTGTCCACAGCTTCGCCCAGCACGTTGAAAATTCTGCCCAGTGTTTCCTGGCCTACAGGCACTGTGATAGTGCTGCCTGTGTCCACAGCTTTTGCGCCGCGAACCAGACCGTCTGTAGAAGCCATGGCGATACATCTTACAACGTCATCACCAAGATGCTGAGCAACTTCAACAATCAGTTTTTTATCGCCGTTTTCAACTTCGATAGCATTGAGCAAGGCCGGCAGATGACCGTTTTCGAAACGAACGTCGATAACGGCGCCCATAACCTGAACAACCTTGCCTGTGTTTGACTGGCTCATTTGTTTTCTCCTTATTAAGATTTATATAAAGCTTGGAAAATTTTAGTTTTCGCCTGCACCTGCCACGATTTCTGTGATTTCCTGTGTGATTGCGGCCTGACGGGCACGGTTGTATTCCAGTGACAGGTTGTTCACGATTTCCTTGGCATTTTTGGAAGCAGCATCCATAGCTGTGCGGCGGGCGGCAAGCTCGCTGGCCCAGCTTTCGGTAATGGCACCGTATATCATGCCGGATACATATTCAGGCACGATGATGTCAAACAGAGCCTCTGCGCTTGGCTCATACTCTGTTGTCCGTGTGGATTTTGCCTCTTTGTCAGGGTCTATGCTGATTATCGGAAGTAGCTGTACGAGTTCCGGTGACTGTGACAACATTGAAACAAATGTTGTATAGCCGATGAAGAATTCGTCTATCTGCTCCCGTGCAAACATTTCAGCCATGATAGAGCCTATTTCGGAACAGTCCGCAGAGGTGATGTCCTCAACAAGGCCGTATCTGTCTGTAATGATTTCAATGTTTCTTCTTTTACAAAATTCAACCGCTTTTTTGCCTACAGGGATAACACATACATCCTTGCCTTCTGCATGATGTGCAAATAGTTTGAACATATTGTTGTTATAGCCGCCTGCCAGGCCTCTGTCGCCGGCAATCAGTACATAGCCTGATTTTTTTACCGGACGCTGTACCAGATATGCAGAAGAAAAATCGGTGTTGGCAGCCGCAATATCGCCAAGAGTATCGTGCAGTTCCAGAAAATAAGGTCTGGCCTTTTCCACTCTTTCGCGGGCTTTTCTCAATTTGGAAGAAGCAACAAGTTCCATGGCTTTGGTTATCTGCATGGTGCTTTCAACGCTTTTTATGCGTGTTTTTATGTCTTTCATTGAACCGCTTGCCATAGCTTACACCTTCCTTTCTTCTATTTTGACGGTACGAATTTGGCTTTGAAATCAGTGATAGCTTCGATAACAGCAGCTTTTGTTTCATCGCTCAGGTCTTTTGTATCGTTGATTGTATTTACAATTTCAGGTCTTGTGTTGAGCACAAAGTCAAACAGACCTTTTTCAAATTCTGCAATATCT
>JAFQAF010000124.1 GCA_017400025.1 Oscillospiraceae bacterium | reverse complement strand
AGATACAGTAGAAGTTGTCCACTGTTTCTTCCAGCTTTTTCAGCCTTTCGTCGTTGGCTTCAGAATGGTGGTAACGGTAAACAAACTGTATATCAGGATGTTTGGGCACTACTTTGCTGAACCATTCTATCAGGTCAGACTGGCTCTGCCTTGCTGTTTTCACGTCTATATCCTTCAGCGTATCACTGCTGATGGCCAGCAGTCTGTCCGGCATATTTGCCATAGCAAAAGAAGCTATGAAAAGAGCTGTTTTCTTGTTCGGGTCAAGTCCGTTTTCGGTGAAAAGCTTTTCACGCGGGATTACAAATTCCCTGAATTCAGGCTTGTAAAAGTCCAGTGCAATATGACCGCATACCTTCAGATATTCGTAAGGAACTCCAAATCTTGTATGCAGTCTTTCCTTTGTATTGTTGCCCCAGCAGATATGGCGGTTTCTCAGGCCTTCACCGGAGAAAGTCCAGGATGTAGGCACTTCGGCAAATGCATAGCCGTTTTTAATTACCTGCTCCCACTGCATGTTTACTACTTTTCTGAATTTTGACGCATGGTGTGTAAAATAGTGGTAAGTGCCGGTATTGTAGCAGGCAGAAAGAACAACTACCTCTGCGTCATAGCTTTCAAAAGAGGAATACATACTTGTCCAGCTGTTGATAAAAGCTGTGGTATAGCCTCTTCTTTCAAGCTCTGCAGCAAGAAGGGTAATATTTTCAAGCTCCCTGTTTTTTACTTCGTATATAAATAAAAAGTCAACTTTTTTCATAAAGCATTAATCCTCTTTGATGATAACATCAGGAGAAGGGAAGGCGGCATAGCCCCATTTAGCGCTCTGCCAGCTTACAGTCTGCTGGTTTTTGTTGTCTATAACCTCAAACCCGAAAGCGGACTTTATTTCTTCATAGGCAAGAAATCTGCCCATGTTGATATTGCCTATGGCCATATCGCAGAAATACTTGCCCGGAGTAATACTTTCTGTGTTGAGTTCTACAATTGCTGTCGCGCTGTCTGTCTGTTCAAGATTGAACGGAACAGTTATGAAAGAGCCTGCTGGGTTTGAACCGGCATATCTCGGTGTAAAGGAGAAAGCGGCATCTTTCATATTGCGGAGAACTTTCATATTGATTTTCAGTTTCAGATTTTCCTGGGCGCGTATAGCCAGGGAAGTTTTGTCAAGAATTTCCACGGCTGTTATTGCTGCTCTCTGTGATTCAGGGTAGAATTCCGGCTGTGGGAATTCCTGGCGCATTTCAAAGTTAAAGCTTTCGTTGGAATATACGCGGATACCTTCCTCAACATCACCGTCATAAATTACTTTGCCTTCCTTAAGAACCACTACCCTGGTGCACAGCTGTCTGATAGTAGACATATTGTGGCTTACATAAAGGACAGTTTTGCCGCTCCGGGCTTCCTGGCTCATTTTGGTAAGACATTTTTTCTGGAATGCGGCATCGCCTACAGCCAGAACTTCGTCCATTATCATAATATCGCTGTCCAGATGGGCTGCTACAGAAAAGGCCAGTTTTACAAACATACCGCTGGAATATCTTTTTACAGGAGTATCAATAAAATCGCGCACTTCGCTGAAGTTTATGATATCTTCCATTTTGGCGTCGATTTCTGCTCTTTTCATACCCAGAACGGTGCCGTTCATATAAATGTTTTCACGGCCTGTAAGTTCCGGGTCAAAGCCGGTGCCTACCTCCAGCATACTGGTAATTTTACCTCTTATTATGATTTCCCCTTCAGTAGGGCCTGTAATACGGGATATGAGTTTGAGCATTGTGGATTTGCCTGCACCATTTATACCGATGATACCTACAGCTTCGCCGGGATAAATCTTCAGGTTTATGCCGTTCAGTGCCATAAAAGTCTGGCCGATAAGTCTTTCTTTGCCCAGCTTTATTCTTGGGTCTTCGCGTCCCTTTCTCTTGTCCCAGAAGGCCTGCCAGTCTGCCACAAGAGTTCTGCGTCCGATGGAACCCAGACGATATCTCTTTTTAAGGTTGTT
>JAFQAF010000011.1 GCA_017400025.1 Oscillospiraceae bacterium | reverse complement strand
TACTTTCAACCACCGGATGACGCCCATCTTTAATATACAGCCTGTCACCGTCGGTAATTGTCGGTTTTACATAGTTGTTTTTCTGGCTGACCCGTGAAAAGGAAGCCAGCACATCTATATAGCTCATTGCATTTGTTGTTTTCAGTATTTTATCTGTTTCATTTGCAATGGTTTTCAGCAGCCGGGCAAAAAGATGCTTTTCTTTTGCAAGAAGTTTTTCATTTGCGGAAAGTATTTCCTGCTCAAGATTCTTCAGTTCTTCTGTTATGTATCTTTCACTGCCTGCAAGAGTCTGTTTTCTTATAAAGGTGTCCGGCACAAGTTCAAGATAGGAACGTGTTACTTCAATAAAATAGCCAAATACCCTGTTGTATCCTACCTTAAGCTTAGGTATACCGGTTTCTTCACGGAGCCTTGTTTCAATTTCAGCCAAGATTTCCATGCTGTCATTTACAAGGTGACGGTTGTAATCGATTTCTTCGTCAAAACCATCTTTAATCACACCGCCGTCCTTTATTGTGGCCGGTGGGTTTTCTGTTATAGCTCTGTCCAGCAGTTCTCCAAGTTCTTTCAGAGGGTCAATATCTTCATTCAGCCTTGTAATCAGCGGATTGTCTGATTTTGAAATAACATTTTTCAGTGGGGTTATTGCCTTGATTGACTGTGATAATGAAAACACATCACGTGGGCCTGCATTGCCGAAACCTGCCCTTGTACACAGACGCTCCATATCCTGAATATTTTTCAGATGTGTCTGTGTGTCCATACGCACCATAGGATTGTTGTTGAAATACTCAACAGCATCCAGTCTTGCATCTATCTGCTTTTTGTCCATAAGCGGTGCTGAAATAACTTTACGCATCATACGTTTGCCAAAACTGGTTTTTGTGCTGTCCAGCACCCACAGCAGACTGCCGCGCTTTTCTTTTGAACGTATAGTTTCAAACAGTTCAAGGTTTGCAGTTGTTGTATATGAAAGGCGCATGAAGCTGGTCCGGTCATAACTGTCAACCTTATCAAGCTTTTCCACACCGACTTTCTGTGTTTTGGACAGATAATCGAGCAACTGCCAGAGGCATCTGGATGTGTTCATATCAAAGCTTTTGCCGGAAAACTGTTTTCTTACAGCTTCATCTACGGCAAAATCGTTGTATTCGCTGTCATCTATAAGTTCCACAGAACAGTGTACAATATTTTTGAGAAATTCAGTCAGCCATTTAAGTTTAAGAATCGGAGTATTTATAATTATCTCCTTAGGCATATATTTATAAATCTCTGATTTCAGATTATTTTCAAAATTGCCGCTGTCTATTGCAGTGGTCTGCATTGTACCTGTGGAAATATCACAGAAGCAGACGCAGGCCTGTCCGTCATAAATATATATGCTTGCAATATAGTTGTTTTTATCTTCACTGAGCATACTGTTTTCCATAACAGTACCAGGTGTTACCACTCGGATAACATCCCTGTTCACCAGTGCTTTCCCCTTCTGTGGCTGTTCTGTCTGTTCACAGATTGCTACTTTATAGCCTTTTTCAAGAAGGCGCTGGATATATGCTTCGCTGGAATGATATGGAATACCGCACATAGGCGCACGCTCTTCCAGGCCGCAGTCGCGCCCTGTAAGAGTGAGTTCAAGTTCTTTTGACGCAAGCAGAGCATCATCAAAGAACATTTCATAAAAATCTCCCAGTCTGAAAAACAGAATATGGTCTTTATGAGCTTCCTTGATGGAAAGATACTGCTGCATCATTGGTGATAAAGTAGCCAATGTTATACCGTCCTGTTATATATTATCTGAATCAGTTGCCGCAACCGGAGCAGGAAGAACAGCTGCCGGAGCATCCGCCTTCAGGCACTTCAACAATCATAGGGTCGCCACCATTGAGAGCTGCAGTAATGATTGCCTGGATGAGCTGTGTAAGCTTGTCAACTTCTGTTTTGCATTCGTTGTATTCAACCATGAATTCGTTTGCCATAATATCAGCATATACAGAAATCAGTTCGTTGTTCATTTCAGCAAGTTTTGCATCATCTTTGTCTTCTTTAACTGCTTCTGTTCTGTAGTTGAACTGAATCAGATTGAATTTCTGGATAAGTTCCTGAAGTTCCTGGTCCATATCCATTTTCTTTTTAACCTGTTCAAGGTAAATCAGTCTGTCGTCCTGCTGCATTTTCTTTGCAAGAAGTCTGAATTCATAAACAATATCAAAGTTTTCCATTATAATTTCCTCTTTTCGATTTTAATTTATTATATCAGCCACAAGGCTGGTACCTTTTTTGCCTGTGATTTTCAGTTTTACAAACTGGTCTGTAAAATCAGTATCACTATTAAATTTTACCACAAAAGTGTTGGACAGTCGAGCAGTGTAATCACATTCTCCGTGTTTTTCCTCCACTAAAGCTGTAACAGTTTTGCCAATAAAGCTGTTCAGATGGTCAAAAACAATTTCCTGCTGTATTTTTATCAGTCTGTTGAGCCATTCTGATTTTTCTTTATGGGAGATGCTGTCTTCCATCTCTGCAGCTTTTGTACCTGTTCTGGGTGAGAAAATATAGGTGAACAGCTGTGTATATCTCACCTCTTTCACCAGCTTTTCTGTGTCCAGATATTCTTCATAGGTTTCACCGGGAAAGCCAACTATAATATCGCTGGAAAATGTTACATCCGGAATCTGTTCTTTTGCATATCTTATTATGTCAAGATACTGTTCCACTGTGTATCTGCGGTTCATTTCCTTTAATATTCTGTTGTTGCCTGACTGCACAGGCAGATGAATCTGACGTGATATCTGCGGATTGTCACGTATAGTATCTATTACTTTTTTATTTATATCCTTTGGATGGCTGGACATAAAATGAATCACATATTCGCCAGGCACTGTGCACAGCAGCCGCAGCAAGTCAGCAAAATCACACTTTTCTTCAAGGTTTTTGCCGTAGGAATTTACGTTCTGGCCAAGCAGTGTGATATCCTTATAGCCGTTTTCAATCAGCTTTCTGAATTCATTGAGAATATCCTGTGGTTTTCTGCTGCGCTCCCTTCCACGCACATAAGGCACTATGCAGTAAGAACAGAAATTATCACAGCCGAACATTATGGAAATTGAAGCCTTTGATTTGCTGGAGCGTATAATTGGAACATTTTCCACAATATCAGTTTTTTCACGCTGGTATGCAATCTGCTTTTTGTTTTCTGTATATCTTGTGAATATCTGCTGTGGCAGGATTTCAAGATTATTTACACCAAAAACAATATCAACAAAAGGATAGCTTTTCTTTATTTTATCCACAACATGATTCTGCATTACCATACAGCCGCAAACTGCAATTATCATATCCGGATTTGCAGCCTTAAGCGCTTTCAGTTTACCTATATTGCCAAATATTTTCAGCTCGGCATTTTCCCTGATTGCGCAGGTATTGTAAATTACAATATCACTGTTTTCAAGAGAATCTGTCATTGAATAGCCCAGATTATACAGCAGCCCACGGATTTTCTCTGAATCGTTTTCATTCTGCGCACAGCCGAATGTAACCACATTTGCAAGTGGAGGTTCAATAAATTTTTCTGAAAGCAAAGCTTTAACTTCTGAAATATAATCCATTTAAGCCTCCTGTGCAAAGAATTTTTTCAGGAACATACCGGTATATGAAGCCGGGTTTTTGCTGATTTCCTCAGGTGTACCTGTAGCCACAACGGTGCCGCCTTCATCGCCGCCTTCCGGACCAATATCAATAATATGGTCACAAACCTTGATAAGGTCAAGGTTATGTTCTATAACAACAATTGTGTTGCCTGCATCTGCAAGTTTCTGAAGCACTTCTATAAGCCTGTGCACATCAGCTGTGTGCAGACCTGTGGTAGGTTCATCAAGTATATAGAGTGTTTTACCTGTCTGAATTTTGGAAAGTTCAAGAGCAAGCTTTACACGCTGTGCTTCACCGCCGGAAAGTGTGGTAGCACTCTGGCCAAGCTTGATATATCCCAGGCCTACATCATAAAGTGTTTTTATTTTCCTGTAAATCTTCGGGTGATTTTCAAAGAAAGACATTGCCTGTTCCACAGTCATATCCAGTACATCAGCTATGCTTTTGCCTTTGTATTTTACTTCCAAAGTTTCGCGGTTGTATCGTTTGCCTTTACATACTTCGCAAGGCACATAAATATCCGGCAGAAAGTGCATTTCAATCTGAATGATACCGTCACCTTCACATGCTTCACAGCGGCCACCTTTGACATTGAAGGAGAATCTGCCCGGATTATATCCGCGCATTTTTGCCTCATTTGTCTGGGCATAAAGGTTTCTGATATCTGTAAACACGCCTGTATATGTGGCCGAATTTGAACGCGGTGTACGGCCGATAGCATTCTGGTCTATACAGATAACCTTGTCTATATTTTCAAGACCAAGGATATCTTCGTGTCTGCCCGGTTTTGCCTTTGAGCCGTTCAGCACAGCCGCAGCTTTCTTATAAAGAATTTCATTTACAAGGCTGGATTTACCGCTGCCCGAAACACCTGTAACACAGATAAATTTACCCAGCGGGAATTCCACATCTATCTTCTTGAGATTATTCTGTGCAGCACCTACGACTTTAATGAATTTACCATTGCCTTCCC
>JAFQAF010000123.1 GCA_017400025.1 Oscillospiraceae bacterium | reverse complement strand
CAAAAGGAGTTACTTTTTATACTCACCGCTAAAGCTCTTTTGAACCACCGGCACAGCCGGTGGTTTTCGTTATACAATAAAAAAGGCACTGCATTGCAGTGCCTTTTCTTTTTTCGTATTTTAGTCAAACAGGTCTTTCAGCTTTTTGAAAAAGCCTTTGCGCTGTTCGTAGTTGTCGTCCTTGAGGGTTGCCTCAAAGGCTTCCAGTGCTTTGCGCTGGTCACGTGTGATTTTCTTTGGAATTTCCACGTTTACAGTTACATACTGGTCGCCACGGCCTCTGCCGTTAAGGTATTTGATACCTTTGCCACGGAGACGGAAGCGTGTGCCGGACTGTGTGCCTTCCGGAATATTGTACTGCACCTTGCCGTCAATGGTAGGCACCACAATTTCCGCACCCAGTACAGCCTGGGAGTATGTGATAGGTACATCAACGTAAACATCGTAGTTTCTGCGGGTAAGTACAGGGTCCGGACGTACGGAAACAACGATGATTGCATCGCCCCGTGCGCCGCCGTTTGTGCCTGCATCGCCCTGGCCGCGGAGTGCCAGGCTCTGTTCATCATCAATACCTGCAGGAATGTTCACTTCCTTCTTCACTGTAACCTGCACGCGGCCGCTGCCCTTACATCTGTTGCATGGGTCAGAAATAATCTTGCCCTTGCCCTGGCAGTGCGGACATACACGTCTGTTCTGGATTACGCCGAACGGAGTACGCTGCTGTTCCATAACATAGCCGGTACCGCCACAGTCAGGACAGGTGGAGGCAGAAGTGCCTTTCTTTGCGCCGGTGCCGCCGCAGTCCGGGCAGGTTTCCTGTCTGGTGTAGGAAACAGTTTTGGTACAGCCGTGGGCTGCTTCCATAAAGGAAACTGTAATACCAACGTGGATATCGCCGCCGCGGCGCGGTGCGTTAGGGTCTGCACGGCGTGCATTGCCCCGGCCGCCGAACCCGCCGCCGAAGAAGCTTTCAAAAATATCGTTAAGGTCAACGCCCCGGCCGCCAAAGCCGCCGGAATAGCCGCCAAAGCCGCCGCCTGCGCCGAAGTTAGGGTCTACACCTGCGTGGCCGTAGGCGTCATAGCGCTGTTTTTTCTCAGGGTCAGACAGGACTTCGTAAGCCTCGTTTACCTCTTTGAAATTCTTTTCGGCTTCTGCATCACCGGGGTTTAAGTCCGGGTGATATTTTTTGGCCTTTTTTCTGTATGCAGATTTGATGTCGGCGTCTGATGCTTTTTTGTCAACGCCAAGGACTTCGTAGTAATCTCTTTTGTCTGCCACTGTTTAATTCCTCATTAAAAATAAATTGCTTTACTGACTGTAAGGCGGATTGGGTAATCCGCCTTATAGTGTATGATTATATGTTATTATTCAACGTCTTTGAAATCTGCGTCGTAAACGCCGTCGTTGTTTGCCTGCTGTGCGCCTGCGTCATAGCCGCCCTGTGCACCGCCTGCATTTGCCTGCTGCTGTGCCTGTGCATACAGTTTTTCTGTTGCAGAATGGAGAGCCATTTCCAGGTCTGTCATTTTTGCTTCGATTTCTGTTTTCACGCCGCCCTGGAGAGCTGTTCTCAGTGCTTCCTGTTTAGCCTTGATGTCAGAAATTTCGCCTTCGGAAATTTTGCCTTCCAGGTCTTTCAGCACTTTGTCTGTCTGGTAAACAAGGCTGTCTGCCTGGTTTCTTGTTTCCACTTCTTCACGGCGTTTTTTGTCTTCTTCTGCATACTGTTCAGCTTCACGTACAGCTTTTTCGATGTCTTCTTTGGACATGTTGGAAGAAGCTGTGATTGTGATAGCCTGCTGTTTGCCTGTGCCCAGGTCTTTTGCAGATACGGAAACGATGCCGTTTGCGTCGATGTCGAATGTTACTTCGATCTGTGGTACGCCGCGTGGAGCCGGAGCAATGCCGTCCAGATTGAAGATACCCAGGGATTTGTTGTCACGTGCCATTTCTCTTTCGCCCTGGAGAACGTTTACTTCTACAGATGGCTGGTTGTCAACAGCTGTGGAGAATACCTGGCTCTTCTTTGTAGGGATAGTTGTGTTTCTTTCGATGATTTTTGTGAATACACCGCCGTATGTTTCGATACCCAGTGACAGTGGTGTAACGTCCAGCAGGAGGATGCCTTTTACATCGCCGCCAAGAACGCCGCCCTGGATAGCAGCACCCAGTGCAACACATTCGTCAGGGTTGATGCCTTTGAACGGTTCTTTGCCGATGAATTTTTTAACAGCTTCCTGAACTGCAGGGATTCTTGTGGAACCGCCAACCAGCAGAACTTTGTCCAGTTCGGATGCGGACAGGCCGCTGTCTGCCAGTGCCTGACGTACAGGACCCATTGTAGCTTCTACAAGGTCATGTGTAAGGTCGTCAAATTTTGCTCTGGAAAGAGTCATATCCAGGTGTTTAGGACCTGTTGCATCAACTGTGATAAATGGCAGGTTGATGGATGTCTGCATTACGCCGGACAGTTCGATTTTTGCTTTTTCTGCAGCTTCTTTCAGACGCTGTGCAGCCATTTTGTCATTTCTCAGGTCAATGCCTGTGTCTTTTTTGAATTCTTCAGCCAGCCAGTTGATGATTCTGTTGTCAAAGTCATCACCGCCCAGTCTGTTGTTACCTGCTGTAGCAAGAACTTCCTGAACGCCGTCACCCATTTCGATGATGGAAACGTCGAATGTGCCGCCGCCAAGGTCATAAACCATGAT
>JAFQAF010000122.1 GCA_017400025.1 Oscillospiraceae bacterium | reverse complement strand
TAGAAGCTGTCAAAAATCAGTGCGGACAGCGGCCGGTCCACATCGCCTGTCGGTGCAGGTATGTCTGTTGTCAGCCTTTCCAGCACTTCTTCAATGTTTATGCCCATTTTTGCACTTATCTGCGGTGCGTCCAGGCAAGGTATGCATATAATATCCTCCACCTCGTCGGCCACTCTTTCAGGCACTGCACTTGGAAGGTCTATCTTGTTCAGAACCGGCAGAATTACCAGGTCGTGATCGATTGCCAGGTATGTGTTGGCCAGTGTCTGTGCCTCAATACCCTGGGAGGCATCCACCACCAGAATAGCACCCTCGCAGGCTGCCAGACGGCGGCTTACCTCATAGGAAAAGTCAACGTGACCAGGAGTGTCAATCAGATTGAATTCATACTCCTCGCCGTTTTTTGCCTTATAATTCATTGTTACGGCACGGGCTTTGATTGTAATGCCCCTTTCGCGCTCAATATCCATGTTGTCCAGCAGCTGTTCTTCCATCAGACGCTTTTCAACACTGCCTGTCTTTTCCAGCAGGCGGTCAGCCAGAGTGCTTTTGCCGTGGTCTATATGTGCAATAATTGAAAAATTGCGGATATTTTCCTGTTTCAAAAACATTTCCTCCGTATTTTAATTACATATTATTCTAACATAACATTTTAACATATATTTCTGAAAATTGAAATAAAAAAATTCCCTCTTTTAAAAATTCGCAATTTATGATATATTCTTACATTGATTTTGTTGTAAATTATTGTTACAATAAAAATGAAATATTGTGTCCTTATACACAATAGGAATAAAAAAGGAGGCATCATTATGAATTACAAAATATTTGAGTATGATGAGTATTTGAAACCATATGCTGCAGATATTGAGCTCAGAATGGCCAATTATGAAAGAAAGAAAAAGGAAATACTGCCACAGGGCGGCAGCCTGAAAGACTTTGCCAACGCCCACGAGTATTTCGGTTTCCATAAAACAAAAGACGGCTGGTTCTACCGTGAGTGGGCACCTGGCGCAGACAGACTGTTCCTCACAGGCGACTTCAACAACTGGCAGTGGCTCAGCCACCCGCTGGAAAGAAAGGAAAACGGTATCTGGTAAATCTTTATCGCCGGTGCAGACACACTGTGGCACGGCTGTAAGGTAAAGACTATCGTGGAGAAAAACGGCCAGCTGCTGGAAAGAATTCCTCTTTATGCAAAACGCGTGGTGCAGGACCCTGTAACACGTATGTTTGTGTGTGAAGTATGGGACGAAGCACCATACAAATGGAAGAAGAAAACCTTCACACCTGCAAAGGAACTGTTTATCTACGAATGCCACATCGGTATGGCACAGGAAACAGAAACAGTGGGTACATATACAGAATTCCGCGACAATATCCTGCCGCGCATCAAGGAAGCAGGCTATAATACAATCCAGATTATGGCTATTATGGAGCATCCTTACTATGGCTCCTTCGGCTATCAGGTGTCCAATTTCTACGCTGCATCTTCCCGCTTCGGTCTGCCAAATGACCTGAAGAGCCTGGTTGATACAGCACACCAGATGGGCATTGCCGTTCTGCTGGACGTTGTTCATTCCCACGCTGTAAAAAACACAGCAGAAGGCATCAATGAATTTGACGGCACTACATACCAGTTCTTCCACGACGGCCCGCGCGGTGACCACCCTGCATGGGGCACAAAGCTGTTCAACTATTCAAAACCTGAAGTTATCCACTTCCTGCTGTCCAATCTGAAATTCTGGATGACAGAATATCACTTTGACGGCTTCCGTTTTGACGGCATCACATCCATGCTTTACCACGACCACGGTCTGGGCACAGCATTTGACAGCTACGGCAAATATTTCTCACTGAACACAGACACAGAAGCTGTTACATACCTGCAGCTGGCCACAGAACTTATCAAAGAGGTAAACCCTAAGGCTATCTGTATAGCAGAGGATATGTCTGCTATGCCTGGCATGTGCCTGCCTATTGAAGAAGGCGGTATCGGCTTTGACTACCGTCTGTCAATGGGTATGCCTGACCTGTGGATAAAACTGCTGAAAAACACACCGGACGAATTCTGGAATATCCACCACATCTGGTATGAACTGCAGCAGCGCAGACCTATGGAAAAAAACATCGGCTATGCAGAAAGCCATGACCAGGCACTGGTTGGCGACAAGACAATCATGTTCCGCCTGTGTGACGCTGCAATGTACACAGATATGTCCAAGGATATCAGCAGTATGACTATTGACCGCGGCATCGCTTTGCACAAGATGATAAGACTAATCTCTATGGCTGCAGGCGGCGAAGGCTATCTGAACTTTATGGGCAATGAATTCGGTCATCCGGAATGGATTGACTTCCCTCGTGAAGGCAACGGCTGGAGCCACTACTACTGCCGCAGACAGTGGAGCCTGATGGACAACGGCTATCTGAAATACCACTGGCTGTCTGACTTTGACAAAGCCATGGTGCACACAGCACAGGATGCAAAACTGTACAAAAAAGCACCTGCATATATGTTCGGCGACGAAAGCAAACAGGTACTGGCCTTTGAAAGAAACGGCAAGGTATTCGTGTTCAACTTCTCACCGTTCAACACATACGACGGCTACATCCGCGTGCCTGCAAAAGGCGACTGGAAACCTGTCCTCTCCACAGATGAAGGCAGATTCGGCGGCTGGGACAGAGTGCAGATGGACTACATCTACAAAGCTGAAAAACAGGAAAACGGTGACTTCGGCTTCTCCATCTACCTGCCGTCCAGATGTGCGGTAGTGCTGGAAAAGCAGAAGACTGTACGCGCACCAAAAGCTGTGAAAACTGAAGAAAAAGCAGAAAAACCTGCAAAGAAAACAGCAAAAGCAGCAAAGGCAGCTGAAAAAACAGAAACAGCCGAAAAACCAAAGCGCACACGCAAAACCAAAAAAGCTGAATAATCAGAAATAAACAAAGAGGATGCAGCCGCATCCTCTTTGTTATTGATAATGTCTGCAAATGTGCCAGCATATACAGTATGTCAGCCACGCTTGGCAGTGTATGGTATAATATTACAAATAAAAAGGATGCTTTTCAGCATCCTTTTTCTGTTTGAATTATTTGTCCAGCAGTTTTTCCACTGCAGCCATTGCACCGTCCATATAGTCGCCTTCGAACAGTTCGATAACGCCCATATCACAGTTTTTTGCCAGTTT
>JAFQAF010000121.1 GCA_017400025.1 Oscillospiraceae bacterium | reverse complement strand
CTGGCTGTGGAAAGCGATGTGGTATCCGCTGTAAATCAGCTGAAACTGCCGGTGGTGAAATCCGTATGTCCTATGGATGGTGTAAGCAACAGACAAAATATGAAAAACTTTGTAACCGATATGTGCAGGAAAGACCCTTCCTTCAGGGCAAAAAGCCTGAATGCCTTCCAGAAAAAAGACCTGGACGGCTGGGGAATCAAAAACAAAATATAATAATATAGGGTATATATTGATGGAACTTAAGGAAAGACATTGCTGGGCAGAGATAGATACCGATGCCCTGAAACACAATTACAATCTGATAAAAGACACTTTCGGCAGACCTTTTTATGCAGTGGTAAAGGCAGATGCCTACGGCCACGGTGCAAAGTATATGGCCAGGATGTACAGCAAAATGGACTGTTTCGGCTTCTGTGTGGCTAGCTTCAGCGAAGCTATGGAACTGCGCGAAGCAGGCATTACAAAGCCAATACTTATTCTGGGCTATACAGAACCGGCAAAGGCCTATGAGCTGTTCAAAAACAATCTGACACAGAATGTATTCAGCCTGGAATATGCCGTTGCACTGAACAACAACGCCCTCTACCCTGTGGACTGCCACATCAAGCTGGACACCGGCATGGGCAGACTGGGTTTTGACCTGGTGGGCAACAAAGAGCAGGCCTGGGCAGACATAAAGAAGCTGACCGAGCTGCGCAATCTGAAATTCTCCGGTGTATTCAGCCACTTTGCTGTAGCTGACGGCGTAAGCGAAAGAGACCTGATTTACACACAGCGCCAGATGGACCTGTTCAGCGAAACAGTAAAACTGATGCCTAACTGGGGCTTCAATCTGAAGACAGTGCACGGCCAGAACTCTGCTGCAATTTCCAGAAAACTGAACGGTGTATACAACACAATGCGTGCCGGCATTATACTGTACGGCCACCAGCCAAGCGACGAGGTTATCCTGCCGGAAATCAGACCGGCAATAAAGCTGAAAACTATAGTAACCCACACAAAAACCATACACGAGGGCCAGAGTCTGGGCTACGGGCTGAACTTTACAGCCACAAAGGACACAAAGGTGGCCACAATAGCCGCAGGCTATGCAGACGGCATAGACAGGCTGCTGTCCTACACCGGTCACAGCGTTGAAATAAACGGTACCCTGTACCCAGTAATAGGCAACATCTGTATGGACCAGATGATGGTGGATATTACAGACAGTGACGTAAAAGTGGGCGACGAGGTAATGGTAATAGGCGGCGATGGCGAAATAAGCTACACAAAGACCGGCGCAAAGATACGCTCCAACAGCTATGAACTGATGTGCGGCATAACAAAGCGTGTACCAAGAGTGTATACAGAAAACGGAAAAATTGTACATATAGAATACGGCATATAAAAAGCAGGGCGGATTACCGCCCTGTTTCTTTTTTCCATATGAACTGAACATAATATAAAAGGCAGTCCATAGGGGCTGCCTTTTTATCTGTGTTCTTCAAGTCAGACCTGATAAACCCGTCAATCCGGCTTTGCCGGGTTTATTTTTACATATTCTTCAGCAATATTGAGAAGATGGTCACCGATGCGCTCAAAGTCTGTGAGCAGCTGTGCATATACAATGCTGGCTTCCGGTGAACAGGTGGTGGTTCTCAGCCTTTCCATCTGGGCTGTGCGGTATTCCTCTGTCATATCGTCCATTTTCTGTTCTGCTCTGGCTATACTGCTGAGCATTGAAGATGTATTTTCTTTTCTGTCTGTTATTTTGCCTATGGCAGACATGGTGATTTCCTGTAATTTCTGCATTTCACCTATAGCTCTGTCAGAGAATCTTTCACCTTTGGAAATAAGGAATTTTGCGGAATCGGCAAAGTTCATGGCGTGGTCCCCAATACGCTCTATATTGCTTATCATCCTGAAATAACTGCTTATGACCGCACTGTCCTTTGCCGGCATTTTGTTTACAATAACGCCGGAAATATAGCGGGAGATTTCCCCGTTGAGCCTGTCCAGTTCGTCCTCGTTGGCGCGCATGTCCTCCAGATATTCATCTGTTCTGTGAATTATTGATTCAAAGCCGAGAGCGGTATTTTTGCCTGCAAGAGCGTACATATAGTCTATTTCTTCGCGTATCAGTGAAATGGAAATAGCACTGCTGCCCACACTGTAGCCGGCAACCTTCTTTGCCCTTTCCCGTATTCCGGGGCGCCTGTTTTCCTCTTCTTTATCCCTGATTACACGCTGGGATATAGTAACAAGCTGTTTTGCAAACGGGAAGAGGATAACCGTGGTAACTATTTTGAATATAACGTGGGCATTGGCTATCTGCACAGACGGTGCCCCCGGGAACATATGCTCCACCATTTCCACAAACGGGAACACCTGACAGCCGGCAACAAATATAACCGTACCTATAATATTGAAAACAAGGTGGATAACTGCCACACGTTTGGCATTTGTGCTGGTGCCTATAGAGGCAATGGCCGCTGTGATACAGGTGCCTATGGTTGCACCGAACATTACATATATACCGGAATCAAGGGTAATCAGGCCGGCAAGCGCAAGGCTTTCCAGAATGCCTACAGTGGCTGAGGAAGACTGGATAACTGCGGTGAACACTGTACCCACCAGAACACCTATAAGAGGATTTCTGAAGGTTGTGATAAGGTTTATGAATGCCTCTGACTGACGCAGCCCTGCCATAGCGCCGCTCATCATATTCATACCCAGGAACAGCACACCCAGGCCGGTGATTATATTGCCTGTCTGCTTTATCTTTTCATTTTTTGAGAACATTATAAGACACACGCCGATAAATTCTATAGCCGGGGCAAGTTCACCCACGCCCACAGCCAGCAGTACACCGTTCATTGTGGCACCGATATTGGCACCCATAATAATACCCACAGTGTTTGCCAGGTTCATAAGGCCGGAGTTTACAAAGCCCACCAGCATAACCGTTGTGGCAGAGGAGGACTGTATCAATGCAGTGATAAAAGTACCCACAACAATGCCTTTGAAAGTGCTGGAGGTCAGCTTTTCCATAAGCTGCTTCATTTTTTCGCCTGCCGCCGCTTCCAGGCCATCACTCATCATATGCATACCGAATAGAAACAAACCAAGGCCGCCGCAGAGTGCCAGTGCATCTGATACTGTCATTATATGCTCCTTTCTGTGCCACAGACACTGCGCACACAAAACAGATTAATAATCTTCTATATACAATAATATCACTTTAAACCGGCAATGTCTTTATTTTCTGGCTGTATTCAAAATTTTCGTGAAATCTACGTGAAATCTACGTGAAATTTATTCAGCTTGCACAAAACAAAAAAGCGGAGGCCAAAGCCTCCGCTGTATATTTTATTATGCTTCAATTTTCTTTGTAGGATACATTTTTGCAAATTCTTCTGCAATGTTCAGCAGGTGGTCACCAATACGTTCAAAGTCTGTCAGCATTTCTGCGTAAACAACAGATGCTTCCGGAGAACATGTGGTTGTTCTCATTCTGTCCATCTGTGCTGTGCGGTATGCGTCTGTCATATCGTCAATTTCCTGCTCAGCTCTTGCAACACTTGTCAGCATTGTAGCTGCATCATCGCGTCTGTCACCTTCCAGCAGTGACATGGCAGAAAGTGCAGTTTTTTTCATTTCCACAACTTCGCCTGTAGCTCTGTCGGAAAGTGTCTGGTTTGTATTGAGGAAGAATTTTGTGTAGTCAGCAAAGTTTGTTGCGTGGTCACCGATACGTTCGATGTTGCCAACAATTCTGAAATAGCCGCTTACTACGTCAGCATCTGTCTGCGGAACAGAACCAAGGATGCTGGAAATGTACTGTGAGATATCAGCATTGAGTTCATCAAGTTCGTCTTCGTTTCTGCGGATTTCCTTGTCGAATTCCGGTGTGTTGTTAATAACAGCGTCAAAGCTGAGTGCAACATTGCGTTTTGCAATGTCGTACATATAGTTAACTTCTTCTCTGATAAGACCGATAGCAATAGCTGATGCACCCACATGGTAGCCGGAAATGGAAACTGCTCTTTCGCCAATGGATGGGCGTTTTTCTGCTTCTGCTGCGTCTTTAACCACTATTTTGGAGAAAGCAACCAGCTGTTTTGTAAATGGCACAAGCATAATTGTTGTAACCACTTTGAAGATAAGGAATGCATTTGCAATCTGTGCTTCAGGTGAATGGAAAATACTTTCAACAAATCCCACAAATGGCAGGAACTGGCATATGATAACAAATACTACTGTACCTATAACGTTGAAAGCCAGATGTATGATTGTAACGCGTTTTGCATTTGCATTTGCACCGATAGATGCGATAACAGCAGTTACACATGTACCGATAGCAAAACCGAACATTACATAGATACCGGTGTCCAGTGTAACCAGACCGGCCATAGCCAGAGCCTGCAGGATACCTACAGAAGCTGAAGAAGACTGGATGATAGCTGTAAATACTGTACCAACCAGAACACCCAGAATAGGGTTTTTAAGTGTTGTGATAAGATTTATAAAAGTCTGAGAATCACGCATGCCTCTCATGGCGTCGCTCATCATGTTCATGCCAAGGAACAGTATACCCAGACCGGCAATGATAACACCGATTTTGTTCTTTTTGTCATCTTTGGAAAACATAATCAGTGCCACACCCACAAATGCAATAATAGGTGCGATGTCGCCTATACCTACAGAAAGCAGGATACCTGTCATTGTAGTACCGATATTGGCACCCATGATAACACCTACTGTGTTTTCCAGCGCCATAAGACCGGAGTTTACAAAGCCAACCAGCATAACTGTAGTTGCAGATGAAGACTGGATAATGGCTGTGATAAGTGCACCAACAAACACACCCTTGATTGTTGAAGATGTGAGTTTTTCCAGGATTTTTTTCATTTTCTCGCCGGCTGCAGCTTCAAGACCATCACTCATCATGTGCATGCCGTAGAGGAACAGAGCAAGGCCGCCAAAGAGTGAAAAAGCGTCAGCAATACTCATTTTAGTTTTCTCTCCTTATTTATAAAGTTTGATTTTACCTGTATCGTTGAGCTGTTTGAGAATTACCAGAGTAATCGGGAACCCGAACAGACCCACAATACCCAGCAGTTTTGTACCCAGGAACATTGAAACCAGTGTGGCAACCGGGTGCAGACCAACCTGCTGGCCGATAATTTTTGGTTCTATGGTGTTGCGCACCACAGTAACAAACAGGTAGAGTGCAAACATGCCAAGGCCCAGGGGGAGGTCCCCCATTACAATAGCTATTACACCCCATGGAATAATTATACCGCCGGTTCCCACCATAGGCAGTATATCAAACACTGCTATTATCCGGCTGATGACAAACGGCCATCTGATTTTCATAAGCCACAGCCCTGCACCTATTTCCACAAAAGTGATAAAGAGTATCAGGCTGTAGGATTTGAGATATTTTATAATGGCTGTTTTTGCATAAATTTCTGCCTCATACAATATTGTAATCTGTCTTATGTTCAGCTGTCTGGCTATAAAGTATGTTATCTGATAATAGTCCACAGATATGAACACAGATGCAATGATTGTGATAAGGGTCTGAATAAACAGGGACGGTATTCCGGCTGCAAAGGAAGAAATGGAGGCAAGTGCTGATGCAGAAAGTGATGTGATTGCACCGCCGATTTTTTCAATGGCTGTGACTGAATATTCTTCCACCAGCTGTTTCACTGTAGGGTCAATGTTTATCACTATAGTCTGAAAACGTGTAAACAATTTTTCCACATACGGTGCCAGTTCTCCGTAATAAAAATCCGGAAGCGCCCAGAAAAGATTCCTGATGCCTATTGCTGCCTGTATGCTGGCAAATGAAACCGCCGCCACTATGACGGCATAAAAGCCAAGCACACACAGTATTGCTGCAATACTGCGCCTGATTTTCAGATATACATTAACTCTGTTTACTATGGGCTTGAGGAAAAACGCCACCACAAATGCTATTACAAATGGCGTAAGCAGCTGCCAGCCGTATTTTACAGCCAGAACTGCAAGTACAATCAAGACCGAATAATAACCAAAATTAACAAGAAATTGTTTTTTTTGTTCGTAAGTCATATTATTCCATACCTGCCTAAAATACATTGTAATACATTTTTTTAATATAGACAAGTAAATTTTACATAAAAATTGCGTTTATTAATGCTCATCATATTATGCAAATCACTTATCCTGTTTTATTATTGTATCCCCAAAAAAAGAATTTGTTTATTTTGTCCAATATTGCCGGAAATTTTATCCAAAACAGATAAAAACTTTAGTTATTGTTTCTTTTTACAAATTTTTGTGTTAAAATAATTTCAAATATAGTCTGTTTGACTAATTATCGGAGGTTATTAATGAATATCAGTTTATTGGACGTTGTAGGTCCTGTTATGATAGGACCATCTTCCTCTCATACCCGGGGTGCGGCTAAACTGGCTAAAACCGCCCGTCTTATATATGACAAACCTTTCAGCAAGGTGCGCTTTGGTCTGGGCGGGTCTTTCGCCAGCACATACCGTGGCCATTTTACTGACTATGCACTGGTGGCAGGTGCACTGGGAATGAGCGAGGATGACGAAAGGCTGGGCCAGAGTTTTGAAATAGCACAGCAGCAGGGTGTGGAATTTGAATTCTATCCTACAGAAATTCCTTCCGTTTATGAAAACACCGCAAGAGTCACATTTGTCAGCGGTGATGAAGAATTCTTTGTGGAAGGTGCTTCCCTGGGCGGCGGCCGAATCCTGGTGACAAACATCAACGGTCTGGCCTGTGAAATCAACGCCACCTGCCCTACAGTTATTGTTCAGCAGCAGGACGTAAAAGGTGTTGTAAGCGATGTAAGTACCATACTGGCATTCAACAACATAAACATCGGCATTATGAAGGTAAGCCGTACCAGCCGCGGAGACAAGGCATTCTGTGTTATTGAATGTGATGATATCATTCCACAGAATGTTATTGATGAACTGAGAAAGGTAAACAACGTAATATCCGTTGTTGTAGTAAATATTCAGGGGGATTAAAATATGTATAAAAACGCTGAAGAACTGCTGGAGCAGTGTAAAGAAAAAGACAAACGCATATGGGAAATTGCCCTTGACAATGAAATCAAGCTGACAGGCATGTCCAGAGAAAGAATCATGCAGCATTTTTCACTGAGACTGGATATAATGTTCAACTCTGCACTGAAGGCACTGGAAACAAAACAGGCCACAAAGGGCGGTCTGATAGACGGTGTGGCAAACTGCCAGTTTGAATATTCAAAGGGCGACTCCATCACAGGCAACTATATAAACTACGTTATGGCACTGGCATACTCATGCAGTGAAGTAAATGCTTCCATGGGTAAAATATGCGCCAGCCCTACTGCAGGCAGCTGCGGCATTGTGCCGGCTGTACTGCTGGGTGTAATGGAAAACAAGAGAATTTCCAGGGAAAAAACTCTGGAAGCACTGATTACAGCCAGCGCTGTGGGCGCTATTTTCACAAAGAACGCCACAGTTGCAGGCGCTGACGGCGGATGCCAGGCAGAATGCGGTGTTGCCGCAAGTATGGCCGCTGCCGCTGCAGCATATATGATGGGGGCAACTGATGAAAGATGTCTGGACGCAGCAGGCTTTGCCATGATTAACGTAATGGGTCTGGTATGTGACCCTGTGGCAGGTCTTGTGGCACTGCCTTGTGCACAGAGAAATGCTTCCGGCGCTGTAAACGCACTTATCAGTGCTGATATGGCTCTGGCTGGCCAGGTAGCACATATTCCGTTTGACCAGGTGGTTGACAGTATGTTCAAGGTAGGCAAAATGCTGCCTCCACAGCTGAGAGAAACAGCTATGGGCGGTATAGCCACCACACCTGCAGGCCAGGCTATCTATAAAGAAATTTTTGGTTGATTCGGATTGAATATACAAAAAAACTGCTGCTCTGAAAGCAGCAGTTTTTATTTTACGGCTGTTGTGCCGTGGTATAAGTCAGGATAAATCAAATAACACCGAACATTATAGCATACATTGCCCAGTCTATGGATGTATCCACAACCGGGATATATTTGTTTACGCCGGAATGGGCTTCGTAAATAGCCTCAACCCTGCCGTGGATACACTGGCTCTTGATGTAAACCTGTACACCCAGTTCTTTCAGCATATCAAAAGCTGCTTCCTGGTGTTTAGGCATACCGCCGGAGCCCAGCACAAGGGCAAGTACAGCATCACATTCTGCATAGTGAAGGATTGTCTGTGCAGAAAGGTTTGGTGTGATATAGATAAGGCCCACTTTTTTCTGCGGTGCTTCAACCAGCTTTGCCACGCCCTGTGGCAGAGGCAGAATGCCGTCAATATATGTTCCTGTAACGCTTTCAAAAGCTGTAAAGCCTTCTGTTTCCATTTTTGTGGCAGATTTTGCAGGGATAAGGCGATGATAGATTGCAAGGCAGGTGCCTACATAGCCTTCACTGGCTGCTTTGATGGAAAGATTGAGGTTGTCCACAGCATCTGTGCCTTCCTGTGGCAGAGGCAGCTGTGCACCGGTGATAATGATTGATTTGCCGAAATCCGGCAGTGCACAGTCAAGGTAAGCAGCTGTGTATGCCATACTGTCTGTGCCGTGGGTGATGATAAATGAATCGTAATCATCACGGTTGTTCCAGATAATATCAGCCAGTTCTGCCCTGTCTTCGTCTGTCATAATTGAGGAGTCGATAAGTTTGAAGTCACAGATATCGATTTCTTCGTCAGCATAGGCTGAATACTCCAGGATATCCAGGCCGGTGAGTGTCGGCATAAGACCTTTTTCTGTAGGTGTGCAGGCAAGGGTGCCGCCTGTGGTAATGAGAAGTATTCTGTTCATTGTAAATTCCTTTCAGTATAAAATTCAGGTTTTTATCTTGCGGCAATCTGAATGAACACATCCAGAATCACCATTATGTTCAGGCAAAGCACAGAGAAAATCAGTTCTCTGTCAATATTTCTTTCCAG
>JAFQAF010000010.1 GCA_017400025.1 Oscillospiraceae bacterium | reverse complement strand
GCAATCTGTTCTTCTGCCGGTTCTATTATAGAGTTGGCCTTTTCATAAAACTGTGCTTCCAGTCTGTCATATTCTTCGCCAAACATTGCCATACTTGCACTGTTATTTTCAATCAGCCATTCATAATAAAAAATATGGAAGCGTGCTATAAAATGGTGGCGGTCATCATTACCGTTGGCATAGCCTTCGTAATGGCGGGCATCGTAATAAAGAGCCTTTATCTGCTGGTACAAAGCTTCCGCCTGGTCGGAATAGCTTTTTTCTGCTGTAAGGCAGGCAGAGGTCACAGGTGCCGGGAAAGGCAGTGAAATCTGTTCGGACAGTTTGTCGCGGCCGTCTGATGTGGTACCATAGCTTACCGCCTCCATAAGAATATCAAGATGTTCTTTTGTAATAGGCATTTTATCATAGCGGTCAACATAGTCTGTCACATAATTAAATGCCAATCTGAAAAGTCTGGTGTGCATGTCTGTCCAGCTGGCACGGGCAGATTTGAACAGTGATGTGATAAACTGGTCAAAAGTACCGCCGCCCTGTGCATAGATATAAGCCTTGATAAGATGAGGTATACCATAGTCTTCCTGACAGGCAATAGCCATATCGCAGTAAACCAGTGCCATACTGAAATCGCCCAGTTCGTAGCAACATTCTGCCATATTGGTAAGGATAAACACATTATGTGGATTTGCCCGGTCTGCCTGATAAAGCCAGGTAAGAGCTTCTTTGAACTGCCCGCGTTCCATAAGCAATGCGGCATAGTTGTTGATAAGGTATGTATTGGGGTAAATCATACAGGCTGCCGCCATGGCATTGACAAGATTGCCATCCACCTGACCGGATGCCAGCAGGTTTGCGGCATAGTCTCCCATACTGATAAGGTAATCTGCCTTTTCTTCGCTGGCCAGCGGTGCCAGTTCATTGGCAAGATACAGCATATAGTATTCCACGCTGTTGGATGTAACCCTGTCGTCTTCCACCGGCAGTATATTAATCAGCGCTGTGGCGGTTTTATCACCCCGCACAGCATTAACAACACATTGGCCTGCCTCTCTGGCTGTAAAAGAAAAGTTCTTTTTGTTTTTCACCTTATAGTCAATCAGGCTTTCGTCAGAAACTGTAAATGTGGTTTCTTTGCCACTGATAAAAGGTGTCCAACTGTCTTCTTCATTTACTTCGAGAACAAAAAAGTAGTCATGGTCTTCTTCTTTAAGTTCATACTGTATTGCCGGTGCATCGTTTTTCAGTGTAGCCACCAGCTCTTTATTTGCACCTATGGATTTTTCATTCAGTTCTGCGAAAACAGTCTGCTGGCTTTCATAAAAATCATCGGTGTCGGGGATAATATCCCCATTCTCCTGCTGTTTTACAGGCACATCATTTTCGCCAAGTACAGTATTTGGGATGGAATTGGTCTGAGGCGTATCGGAATTTTCTCCACTGCCGCCACAGGCGGTCAGCTGAAAAAGCATAACAAAGGAAAGCAACACTGATATAAGTTTTTTCATCTGCATTCCTCCTTTTTTATTTTGTTTTTGAGCAGGTGTTTAAACCCGCCCTTTTTATAATCCTGTGGTTATGAGATTCTTCGCCTGCAAGCAGACTGAAAATGACAAAACCTGCATTTACCAGAACAGTGATTCTTCATCAGGTGAAATAATCAGCTGCATACAGTTTTCATCGCCGTCAAAGTTGTGGTAACAGCCAATCCAGTATTTATCGTTGTACTTGAAGTATGCCACATAGGAATCATCTTCTTCGCTGTAAACATATTCGTTCCATTCTTCACTTGGCAGGCCACGGAGATAGTCGATGTAATAGTCGTATGTTGCTCTGTCTACGCCCATATAATCGAAATTATAGTATACATAGGCAGCTTCTTTGATAAAGCATCCGTTTTCAAAGTCATATTCTGCATCGTATACTTCGTTGAATTCTTCGTCATAGGCGTAAACCAGATAGTCATTTCCTTCGCCTTCAAACAGGCCCCATGTAGGCAGTTCTATACCTTCAAAGAACAGTGGATAGTTACTTTCCAGCACTGTCATATTACAATAGATAAACCAGTCGTATCCGTCACGGTCGCTTTCATCGATTGTGTAGTACAGATAGATTTCGCCGTCTGTTGTTTCCACATAAGTGCCCTGATATTTGTCTTCTGTCTTTTCGCCCAGGAAGCCGTTGTCTGCCAGTGCCTGTTCGAACTGTGCCAGCTGGTCATCTGTTGCGTCAAATTCCAGAATCCACTGTTCATAATCCCAGTCATCAAAGTACAGGTTGCCTACTCTTGCGCCCATCCAGCGGTCTTCACAGCCAAAACCGAAATAACGTGTCTGGTCCACTTTTACGCCAGGGATTTCCCGTGGGAAGTTTGCAGGCAGCACTTCGCTATCCCAGACTTTATCAATATAGCCGTGGCAGTCCTGCCATGTCCAGCCTTCAGGGCCCTGACCTTCCTGCGGAACCCAGTCGCTGATGTCGATTTCATAGTTAAGGGTTGCATATGTAAATGTCATAGACACTGCTGTGCCATCCTGCATATAACTGAACTGCACATTTTTGCCATTGTAGTCATACAGCCACATCACAGAGTAGAAATCGCCATAGCCTTCGTTTTCATTGGTATAGAAATCTGCAAAGTCTGTGTACTGTGTGCCTTTGGATATTGCAAAGGTATCCCAGTCGATTTCCTGTGCCCATACACCGCTGAGTTTAACAGCCTGATTGAAATATTTTTCTATTTCGGCCTCGCCGTCTGTGCCGGCTGGAATGGTAAACACAAGGTCTGCATTGTTTACACCATTAGGGCTTTTTGCAGTTGTAACTGTCCAGCCGTCATCAATTATATCCAGGCCGAAATACTGTTTTACAATATCTTTGTAGTTGTCAGCAGAAATTGATGACAGTGATACGGCAGGTGCCTGACCGCCCTGCTGTGTGCCTGTCTGTGTACCCCCCTGCTGTGTCTGCCGGTTGCCCTGATTATCTGTGTTTGTGCCGCCTTCGCTGCCGCCACAGGCAACCAATGAAAACATCATAGAAACAGCAAGGAATAAAGCCAGTATTTTTTTCATAATAAAATCTCCTTTCAAACTGTTTTATGTTTTATTCTGAAGCACTGTCAGAAGAACTGTTTGCTTCCAGACTGCCCAGTGCACCTATAAGCGCCTCGAAATCTATAGAGCCTTCTTCGCCGGTGAACTGTTCCAGAATACCATTGATTTGTTCCGTATCGATACCTTCAAGGTTAAGTTCGCCTTCGCCGCCAAGAATACCTGTAACGCTGTCAATAAGACCTGCCATATCTGCCAGTTCTTCCGGAAGCATACCTTTGTCTTCAAGAAAGTCCATAACAATTTCTGTGCTGATGCCGTTTTCCTTTATGGCCCGAACATCAATGCCTGCTTTTTCGATAGCCATATTCACCGCTGTTTTTACAGCAAATGTAACAGCAAAGGATATAGCCATCATTACCACTACTGTGAGAACAGTTGCACGGGCATGATTGCGTTTGGATTTATTTTTGTTGATAAGTGCATTGAACAGACAGATTACCCAGCCGATAACCGGTATGGCATAAAGGAAGGACATCCAGAAATAGAAACCTGTTTTAACTGTTTCAGACATATTGTCATCAGTTTTTTTATCAAAAAGGTTTCTTTTGGGCTGTTCTTCTTCTTCATTTTTCTGTGTATAAACAGGCGGCTGTGGTGCAGGTCGCTGTATAGTCTGTACAGGCTGTGGCCGTGGTTCCGGCTGTGCATATACAGGTTTCTGTGGGGCCGGACGTGAAATTTCTTCCGCCTGCTGTACTGCTTTTGCACCGCATTCACCACAGAAAGTGGCATTTTCCTTTAATTCACTGCCGCATTGTCCGCAAAATTTTGCCATAATTTTCATCTCCTTTTATCCGTTTATATTGTCGAGATATGTCTGATAGGCTATATCCCTGGTGTAGCCGGAAAACATATACTGCATCCATTCACCATTTATGCCTATCAGTATTTTGCCGTCACGTTCTTTGCCGGAGTAATCAATGGTCACTGTTTCAGTTTCTCCGTCAAAGTCCACTTGGGCTACAATGGTCTGCTCACCATCGTTATACATATAGGTTACAGTGCCCTCTTTGTAAAACTCTGTATCCCACATTCCGTATGCAAAAACGGCTGTGTGACTGTCTGCCATATCTGTCAGGGCAAAACGGCCTTCGGCAGCGTTCCACCAGCATACAATTTCTGCCCACTGGTCATACATTGCAAAATCTGTTTCTTTGGTTTCCGGTGCAGGCTGTGGTGTTGCAGGCGGCTGTGATTCATCCTGTTTGTCTGTATCAGAATTCGTCTGTGGCAGTGAGGAGTTTTCCTCACTGCTGTTTGTTGGCTGTGTATTTTCCACAGGCTGTGATGAAGAATCGCCCTGTGGGGTAACATTGATTGTAATGCAGGCTGTCATAGACAAAGCCAGCACAACTGTAAATGCAGATAAAATTAATCGTTTCATATATCCACCTTAATTACCGCTCATATCCAGCACTGTATAGCCGGACGGAATATTGAACAGACTGTCGTCAACATCTGCGGAATAATCCAGTATTTTTATAACAGCTTCCCCTGTACCCGGGTCAGAAATAATATAGGCCAGTTTATTGCCATCAAAGCACATTGTAACTTTGTCGCCGTCCATTACCCAGCTTTCTGTATCATATTTTTTGCCGTCAATTTCACGGCTGCCCTTTTCAAGCTGTGTCATATCCACATCATTTTCGGTGATAACCTTGCTGGCAACTGTCATAAGGTCGTTCTGCAGAGCCATTTTGATAATAAGTTTGCTGGAATGTTCGATAACATACATATCCCTGCCGTCTATAACTGAACAGCCTGTGGCCTCTCCGTTCAGATAGTTTTCCATATAAGCTTTGTCGCCCTTTGTAGCTGTAACCATACGTGTAGGCTGTCCGTCAATTACAAGCTCATAATCCATTTTGATTGCGCCGGATGTGAAAACAGAGTAGAATCTGCCTGTTTTAGTACCCACAAAGTCAGAAACAGAAACCTGCGGGGTATTATCTTTTTCATCAGCCGGCTTTGCTGTTGGTGAAGGCTGTGGTTTGTCTGCCCGTGGTGTGGCTGCAGGTGTCCGGGCAGGTGTTGGCTGTGGATTTACACTGGCTGTGCCGTCATTAAGCTGTACGAGTTCTTCCCGTGTAAGACTGCTCAGTTCACCTTCTTCAAACACCTGAATTGTCATAGCTGCCACTATTTTTCCGCCTGATGTGAAAACCAGGTCGAAATATCCGGTTTTCATATCCTGGTCAAAATATGATGCTCCCCAGTAGCCGTCAGGGAATGATTCATTTTTCTGATTGTAAAGGCGTGTGAAAAATACACCATTTTTGTACACCCATTCAGCTTCAACTTTACTGTAATCAGCTTTTTCATCATGGGCTAAATAGTATATATCTATTTCTTCAGCATCACCCACAGGATAAAACTGTATCCATTCATCATGTTCAAATATGCTGTAAATTCCTGTTGTGGCCCGCTGGCGGTCATTCAGACTGCCACCATTATCGCTTTCAATTCTCAGGGCAGTAATAGCTGATTTGTCAAAAATCTGCAGTGTACCCAGCTGTACATTCTGTGGATGTGGCTTGTCTGTTTCAGGTGACTGTGCTGGCACCTGTGCATCTGAAACATCCACCCACATTGCAGGGCGGATAGCGTAAGCACCGGAGTAGCCATAGCTGCCGTTATAGTCAATTTCACCGCTGTTGTCCTGTATAATCATTGCAAAGTAGCTTTCTTCCCCGCCTGCTGTACGCAGGTACTGTCCAACAGGGCTGCCCTCTGCATCATAAACCACACGGTCCTGTGGATTTTCAAAGTATTTTTCCATTTCTTCTGTGCTGAGCAGGAACAGTCTGTCTGTTGTATCATTGCCTGAAGAAACGCCTGTTTTGGGGTTTGCAGGGTTTGATACAGCTGTTTTGAGAATAAATTCCTGTTCCCGTGGTGTAAACATAACATCCAAATTCGGCTGGAAGTTAAGATATTCTCTTACCTGACTGTTTTCCCATGTATGCACTTCATCGTCTGCAAACATATACATAGTGTCAATATAGCCGTCCATAATCAGCAGCGCTTTGCTGTTTTCTGTGTCAACATCAAGCACCAGCCATTTGTATGGATTTTCCCGGTTGCCTCTGCCAAAGCCTGACAGATTGATAACCTGTGAAACCAGTTTTTCTTTTTCTGACTGT
>JAFQAF010000120.1 GCA_017400025.1 Oscillospiraceae bacterium | reverse complement strand
TAAATGTGAAAAAAATGTTGGAAAAGTATTGACAGAAAAGGTATTATTGTATACAAAAGAAAGGTAGCCGTTGCATTTATAGGCAGGACAAAAAGCAGCTGTGCAGAGTTTTCCTTCACCGCCTGCACCGGCGTGGTGAAATTCGCCAGGGTGCTGGCAGAGGGCAGGTATGAATTTGTTTCAGACATCAGCCTTACAGACGGAGATGCCCGGATAGAAATACTAAAGAGCAGGCAGACTGTGGCAGTGCTGACGGCGCAGAACAAAACAGCAGTGCTGAACCTGCCAAAAGGCAGATATACCATACTGACACGATACAGAAAAGCAGACGGCAGTCTGAAAGTGGAGTGGAAACAGATTTGACAGGAGGAAATATTTATGAAATGGCTATTTGATTCAGCAGACAGATTCCTGCAGAAAAGCAGCTGGAAAGACCTGGCAGTGATAAAGTTCTGCCTGTTTTCCATGGGAGTGCTGGCAGGCACATTTGCCCGGGGCAAAAGCAGAAAACCGGTGAGAATACTGGCCGGCGTGGTGTTCCTTTCCACATATATTCCGCTGATGGCCAAATATTTCCGGATTCTTTTTTCAGGAGAAAAAGCATAATGGAAAAACTGTACAGACGGCTGGAAAGATATATTCCCTGTAACCGGCAGGAAGCGGCTGACAGGGCATCGATGCTGGCCTTTATGGAAAGAAACCCGGACTGCCTGCTGCGCAGCAACACCGCCGCACATTTTGCGGCTACAGCCTGGGTGGTGAACAGACAGCGCACAAAAGTGCTGATGGTCTATCACAACATATACAATTCCTGGGCATGGTCCGGCGGCCATGCAGACGGCGAAAGCGACCTGATGGCCGTAGCAAGAAAAGAAATAGCAGAAGAAACCGGCCTGCAGGAGATAACACCCCTGCTGGACGGCATATTTGCCATAAATGTGCTGACAGTGGAAAGACACATTAAAAAAGGGCAGCATATCAGCAGTCACCTGCACATGGACGTGGAATACCTGTTTGAAGCAGACGACAGCCTGCCACTGAAGATAAAAGAAGACGAAAACAGTGCCGTCGGCTGGATAGAAATCAGCCGCATAAACGAATTTGTAACCGAAGAAAAAATGAAACCCGTATACGCCCTGCTGTGCGAAAAGATGAAAAATTACTGACGGGCACAGTAAACACAAATAACCGAAATGGGAAGCACAAACTGCGGTCTGGCAGTAAAGGTATAGTTCTGTACCCATTGCCCCGCCCTGCCATAAAACCTGGTGTAAGTTTTCAGACCGTAAATCATCTTTATACAACAATCCCCCCAGTCCCTTCAGGACCGGGGGGATTGTTTATGCAGCTGTTGTCTGCAGGTGACGCAGGTATATCACAGGCAGTGATATGCCGTGGGAACACCGTCAGATTCTGAATTCTGCCACCAGCAGATAAATCAGTGTCACCACCAGACCTATGCCGAACAGCATAAGGCTGTATGCCAGTGAGCGTGTGATATGCACCTGGGAGTTTCTGCGGGCGATATCTGCCTCTGTTTCCGGACGGCCGTACAGGAAGGTATCCGGCACTTCCACAGATTTGCAGAACAGCCTGTTGATAACAAAGACTGCGGCGTCCATGGAAACATCCAGTATTCTGGAGAAGAAGCCGCCTATAAATGGCAGTACAGAGAACAGTACCGGGCGGAAAACCAGATTTTCGATACTGTATTTTTTGTTGTAGGGGTTGATATAGCCTTTGTCTTTTCTGATAAGCAGGTTTTTCACCAGACCGATATAGAGCACTGCGCCGATTGAAATGGAAACAAGGGCGCCTTTCAGGTTTACAAAGGCAAAGTAATCCACGCTGTGTTCAGGTGCGTGTACACCCATGAAGTGAACTGTGGAGTGTGCGATTCTGTCCATAGTGGCGTGAGGCATAAGGCCGAAAGCCAGTATCACACAGCAAACAGCAGCCAGTACAGCCATTGTTCTGCCGGTGGCATAGCCGTGGGCAGAGGTGTGATGTTTATGGACAGGATTTTTCACAAATAGGCAGATAAACAGCTTTGTCATATAGGCAACAGTAAAACCGCCGCTGACAAGGAAGATTGCTTCCACCATTCTGAATATATCTACACCTGCCGGGTGCATGTGGATGTATTCCACTATGCCTTCATGCAGCAGTGTTTTGCTGATATAGC
>JAFQAF010000009.1 GCA_017400025.1 Oscillospiraceae bacterium | reverse complement strand
GTAGATAAACCCCACCGGGTTCTCCCGGCTAATGCCGTAGCTGCGCACAGCCCGTGCCACACATCTGCTTTTGTCTGTGTATAAATCCCGCTTCAGAAGGCGGAAATTCATCAGCCCCCTCAGCTTTGGATTAGTGGAATAGAAATAGTAATCCATAATACAATCAGTAATATAATTATAAAATATAAATAAATGTAAATTCTGAAAACCCGTATTTTTCCCTTTATAATAAGGAAAAACACAGGTTATCACCCTATATTTGAATTATAGCACAAATAAATAGACACAACATATAAATATTGTGTCCATTTTGTTAATTTGTATATTTTATATACAAAAGGTAATATTTTTATTCTTCAGTACATTCTGTATTTTCACCGGCTTCTTCAGCTGCTGTGTCAGCCTGTGGTGCTTCTGTTTCCTCTGCGTCTTCACGCATAGTCACAGCAAATGTCACGGCCTTGTCCTCGCTGTCCAGACGCATCACTTTTACGCCGCCGGCATATCTGCTCTGCACTGCAATGTCATCAGCATGCATACGTATAATTATACCACTCATGGAAATCAGAATGATATCGTCATCATCGTTTACCATTCTCACGCCTGCCACCTTACCGGCCTTTTCCACGTCATAGTTTCTCACGCCCTTGCCGCCTCTTGTCTGCAGGCGGTATTCGTCCAGCACAGTTCTTCTGCCCTTGCCGTCTTCGGTGATAGTCAGCAGTTTGGCACCTTCTTTTGCCACGCCCATACCTACTACCACGTCGCCGTCAGCCAGCTCTATTGCCTTTACGCCACGGGCACTTCTGCCCACCAGACGTACATCATTTTCATGGAATTTTATTGCCTGGCCGTTTCTTGTAGCCACTATCAGTTCATCGTCACCGCTGGTTACACTTGTCCATGCCAGGTCGTCGCCTTCGTCCAGAGTTATGGCAATCAGCCCGCTCTTTCTCACGTTCCGGTACTGGTCCACAGGTGTTCTCTTGATGATACCCTGCTGTGTTACCATCAGCAGATTGCCTTCAAAGCCTTCCTCTGTCGGGATAACTGATGTGATTTTTTCATCAGGCTGCAGCTGCAGCAGGTTCACAATGTTTATACCTCTGGACTGTCTTGAGCCTTCCGGTATTTCATAGCCCTTCAGTCTGTATACTCTGCCCTTGTCGGTAGCAAACATAATAAAGTTATGTGTTTTTGCTATAAACAGCTCTTTCACATAGTCCTCGTCACGTCTGCCCACACCGCTTATGCCGCGGCCGCCGCGTCTCTGTGCCTGGTATACGTTTTTAGGCTGGCGTTTGATGTAGCCGAAGTTTGTATATGTGAACACACATTCCTCATTTGGAATCAGGTCCTCAATATCCACTTCACCGCTCACATGCTCAATTCTTGTTCTTCTTTCGTCGCCGTATTTTTCCTTGATGGCCATAATATCTGTCTTCACCTGGTCCAGCACCATCTGGTGGTCAGCCAGGAATTTTTCCAGATAGGCTATTCTTTCTTCCAGTTCAGCCAGTTCGTTGAGAATCTTTTCAACTTCCAGCCCCTGCAGTCTTCTCAACTGCATGTTCAGGATAGCTGTAGCCTGCACATCAGACAGACCAAATCTTTCCATCAGTCTTTCCTTGGCGTTGTCATAGCTTTCACGGATAATTCTGATTACTTCATCAATGTTGTCACAGGCGATTTTCAGCCCCTGGAGCAGATGCTGTCTTTCCTTTGCCTTTTTCAGGTCAAAGGCCGCTCTTCTTTCCAGCACGCTGCACTGGTGGTCAATGTATTTCTGCAGCATTGTCTTCAGGTCCATAACCTTTGGCACGCCGCCGTCCAGTGCCAGCATAATTGCGCCGAAGGTGTCCTGCAGCTCTGTCAGTGAATACAGGTGGTTCAGCACTATCTGGGGGTTTGCCTCTCTTTTCAGCTCAATAACAATTCTCATACCGTCGCGGTCGGATTCGTCATTCAGGTCAGAGATACCTTCCAATCTTTTTTCCTTTACAAGGTCAGCAATTCTTTCAATCAGTCGTGCCTTGTTCACCATATATGGGATTTCGGTCACGATAATCTGATATCTGCCGTTTGCCTTTTCTTCAATTTCTGCCTTGCCGCGCACTGTGATTTTTCCGCGGCCGGTTGCGTATGCACTGCGGATGCCGCTTCTGCCCATAATAACGCCGCCGGTAGGAAAGTCCGGACCCGGCACATATTCCATCAGGTCTGCAAAGTCACAGTCCGGATTGTCCACCAGAAAACTGATTGCATTGCAGATTTCCCCCAGGTTGTGCGGCGGAATATTTGTGGCCATACCTACAGCAATACCGGAAGAGCCGTTTATCAGCAGGTTAGGAATTTTGCTCGGCAGCACGCTTGGCTCTGTGCGGGAATCGTCAAAGTTGTTTACAAAATCAACTGTATCCTTTTCGATGTCGCGCAGCATTTCGTCAGAAATTCTTTCCATTCTGGCTTCTGTATAACGGTAGGCAGCCGGTGGGTCGCCGTCCACAGAACCAAAGTTGCCCTGGCCGTCAATCAGAGGGTATCTCAGTGAGAAATCCTGTGCCAGACGCACCATTGCATCGTAAACAGAGGCGTCACCGTGCGGATGATACTTACCCAGCACTTCACCAACAGTCTGTGCAGATTTCTGGTAGCCATGGCTGGCATCCAGGTTGTTTTCGTACATGGCGTACAGTATGCGGCGGTGAACAGGCTTCAGCCCGTCACGCACATCCGGCAGTGCACGTGATACGATAACAGACATGGAATAATCCAGAAAGCTGCCTTTCATTTCTTTTTCAATGTCTTTGTTTATATATCTTGTATTGTCTATCATTTCTGTATTTTCTCCAAAATGCCAAAGGCAAATTATAAATTAACCAGGGTTTTATCTGTTTGCAGTTATGCCGCCAAAGATCCCTCACATCCGTTCGGGATGACATTTTAATTCTTGCTTTACTCTGTCATTCCGTTGTCCAGGATGACATATTGCTTACTACTTCAATCTGTCATTCCGGTATCAGCGATGATATTTTGCTCATACTTTCACTCTGTCATTCCGAGCGCAGCCGAGGAATCTTTGCAGACAGTGTCTGCAACTGTAATAAATCATCCGAATATACCGCTTTTCACCCATTCCTCAAGGCCGTATTTTTTCACAATGCCCCGGCATATTTCATCAAGGGCCAGCTGCTGGTCTTCAGTCAGGTTTCTTCTTGGTATCACCATATAGGCAAAACCTTTCAGATTTTTTTCCTTGCTGCGTTTCATCACAAAAATATACAGATGACGTATTATTTTTATGTGCCTGATATTTTCATAGCCGAAAAATCTTCTCTGTTCATCAGTCAGGTATTCACACCTGTCCGGATAGAATATAACCATTCCCCTTTCCGGTGTAAAGAAAACATTTGTGTCCTTGTTCTGCAGCAGGTGCTGTACAGACATATTGAATTCCCTTTTTGCACCGTAAAAGTAGTTATACCCGCAGTTCACAGCCAGAATCATCCATATACCCGCCACAAAGTACAGTGTCCGGTACATCACAATTCCCCTGGCGGCCATATATGCCACCCCGGCAGCAGCCAGAGCACACACAATGCACTCTATGACAAATCCATTCTTCAGCTCCTTTTTCCACAGCTGCATTTCTTTTTCCTGCTCCAGTATTTCCACTTCTATGAAATCGTCCTGGCTCACATTCAGTTCTATCTGAAAAGGATATTCCATATTCATCACCTAAACGTCCAGATTCTTTACATACTTGGCATTCTTTTCAATAAACTCTCTTCTCGGGCCTACCTTGTCACCCATCAGGATTGTAAAGGTTTCGTCAGCTTTCTGGGCGTCTTCCAGTTCCACCCTTATCATAACCCTGTTTTCCGGGTTGAGAGTTGTTTCCCACAGCTGGTCAGGGTTCATTTCACCCAGACCTTTATATCTCTGTATTTTGTATCCGTTGCCGAACTGTGCTGTAATTGCATCTCTTTCTTCTTCATCATATGCATATCTTACCTGCTGGCCCTTGCTTATTTTATAAAGCGGCGGCATTGCAATGTAGATATAGCCTGCTTCCAGCAGTGGTCTCATGAAACGGAAAAAGAATGTCAGCATCAGTGTCCTGATATGCTGGCCGTCCACGTCAGCATCGGCCATGATAACCACTTTGTGGTAGCGCAGTTTTTCCAGGTCTATGTCTTCACCTATGCCACAGCCCAGTGCTGTTACAACAGGTGTCAGTTTTTCATTGCCGTAAACCTTGTCCAGTCTGGCTTTTTCCACGTTTATCATCTTGCCCCACAGCGGGAGTATAGCCTGATAACGTCTGTCTCTGCCGTTTTTGGCAGAACCGCCGGCAGAGTCACCTTCAACGATGTAGATTTCACATTCGGAAGGGTCTTTTGAAGAACAGTCAGCCAGCTTGCCCGGCATACGGGCAGTTTCCAGGGCAGACTTTCTGCGCACCATTTCCCTGGCGCGTTTTGCAGCTTCCCTTGCACGCTGTGCGCTCTGTGCCTTTTCATACACAGCCTTTGCAGTGCCCGGGTTTTCTTCCAGAAAATCACGCAGTTTTTCATACACCAGGCTTTCCACCAGGCCGCGCACCTCTGTGTTGCCCAGCTTGGCCTTTGTCTGGCCCTCAAACTGTGCCTCTGTCACCTTTACGGAGATAATGGCTGTGATACCTTCCCTCACATCTTCACCGGACAGATTGTCGTCTTTTTCTTTAATATAGTTTTTAGCCCTGCCAAAATCATTGAAAACCCTTGTCAGCGCAGATTTGAAACCCTGTTCGTGGGTACCGCCGTCCGGTGTATTGATGTTGTTGGCAAAGGATATAATGTTTGCATTGTAGCTGTCGTTGTACTGTATAGCAATTTCAGCTGTGGAATTGCTGGTTTCAGTGCGCAGGTGTATTACCGGGTGCAGCACTGTCATATCCCTTTTTGCATGGATGTATTCCACATAGCTGCGCAGACCGCCTTCATAATGCATGCTTTCGCTTACAATATTGTCTGCATCACGGCTGTCTGTCAGTGTTATTCTCAGCCCGGCGTTGAGGAATGCCTGCTGGCGCAGTCTTTCTTCAAGAATTTCATATTCATACACGCAGGTTTCAAACATTTCGCTGTCAGCCTTGAATTCTACAGTTGTGCCTTTCCTTGTGCTGTCTGCAATTCTCTGCAGGTCGCCGTCTGCCACACCGCGTTTAAAGCTCTGTGTATATTCGCCCTCGCCGTTGTGTACAGTTACCTTCAGCCATTCGCTCAGGGCATTTACTACAGATGCACCTACGCCGTGCAGACCGCCGGATACCTTGTACCCGCTGTTTTCACCGCCGAACTTGCCGCCGGCGTGGAGAATTGTAAATACAACGGTTACTGCCGGCAGCCCAGCCTTTGGCTGTATGCCCACCGGGATACCACGGCCGTTGTCACTTACACGGATTACATTGTCCGGCAGTATTTCCACCTCAATATGGTCACAGAAACCTGCCAGAGCCTCGTCTATGGAGTTGTCCACAATTTCATACACCAGGTGATGCAGACCTCTCGGCCCTGTGGAGCCGATGTACATACCCGGTCTTTTTCTTACGGCCTCAAGCCCTTCCAGAATCTGTATCTGCTCGCCGCCGTAATTGTTGTCTACCTTGTTTTCAATACTTGACATTTCTTTCCGCCTTTATATTATTTCAAACCTTTTCTTAAGTATCTGACTGGCCAGCTCCACTACATAGACGCTGCCGTCATTCATAAGAACAAAACTTTTCGGAATATCACTTATCAGATAGGTGATTTTCCCCTCTTTCTGTTTTTCGTTCAGAAAATCGTTGGTAAATTTATTGGTGGTTGTGTTGTCCAGGTCAAATATACCCACCACTTTTTCACTGTCCACCATAAAATCTGTAAATATCTCTACATACATATTTTTACTTTATATAGTTTCTGTTTCTGCAGGCCTGCTGATTACTTTTCAATAATCTGCCGGCATTTTTTATTTTCACCGCTGTGCTGTCACTGTGCCCTTTTCCACATAAAACTTTCTGCTGGCGCTCATTTTTATGCGGCCCTCGTCACAGCTGGTTATCAGCACCTGCCTGCCCTTTATACTGTTCAGCAGGTAGTCCTGGCGGGAAAAATCCAGCTCGCTCAGCACATCGTCCAGCAGTATCACCGGGCTTGTTCCGGTGGCCTCTTCCATTATGTCCCCCTCTGCCAGCTTCATAGCTATCACTATGCTTCTCTGCTGGCCCTGGCTGGCATAATCCCTGGCCGCCATGCCGTTCAGCTGTATTTCTATGTCCTCGCGGTGCACACCCACAGAGGTATATCCAAGAATTTTATCTCTTTCCCTGCTGTGAATCAGTTTTTCCAGGATTTCATCCCTTGTCCAGCCCATATGTCTGTATACAAAATCCAGCTTTTCCCTGCCGGAAGAAATCTCCCGGTAGTACCTGCCGGCAGTCTCCTGCATCTGTGTGCAGAACTCCGCCCTCATTCTGTATATTTCATATCCCAGCCGGGCCAGAGACATATCAAAGCTGTCAAATATAGCTTCCTGCTGGCCGCTGTCATAGTTTTTTATGTTTTTCAGAAAATTGTTTCTCTGGTTCAGCACATGGTTGTACTGTCTGTAATGCTCTATAAATTTAGGGTACATCTGGCACAGACAGGCATCTGCAAACTTTCTGCGCAGTGCCGGCCCGCCGGACACTATGTTCAGATGCACCGGGGAAAAGATAACCCGGTAAAAATTCCCCGCTATCCTGCTGGGCAGTGTAAACTCCCCGCTGCCGGTCTTTGCCATACGGCTGGCAAATTTCGGATTGGTCTTTGAGCAGGCCACGGTTATCCTTTCTTCCCTTTCCCCGCCGGACACATTGCCCACTATGCGGAAATCCTCTTTTTCAAAGCCTATCATCTCTCTGTCCTTGGTGCCGCGGAAGCTTTTCCCCCCGCTCAGCAGCCACACGGCCTCAATCAGATTTGTTTTCCCCTGGGCATTTTCCCCGTAAATAATGTTTATATCCGGGCTGAAGGTTATCTCTGTGTCCTCCAGGTTACGGTAACCTTTTATTTCAATGTCCTTTATCCATTGTTTTGGCATATTATTCATTTACCACAACAAAATCGTCGCCGTTGAAGGAAACCACGTCACCTGCTCTCAGCTTTTTGCCGCGCTGTGTGCACACTTCACCGTTTACCTTCACTTCGCCATCCTGGATAAAGCCCTTTGCGTCGCCGCCGGTGTAAACCATATCGGCAAATTTCATAAACTGGTCCAGTTTTATAAATTCTGTATTAATTGCAATCTCAATCATTTTTAAATCTTACCGGCAGTACCAGATAGGTAAAGTCGTCTCCTTCCTTAGGAATAATTTTACATGGGGCCAACGGGCCGGAGAATTTGAAAATCAGCTCGTCCTTTCTGCTGGCTTTCAGCGCATCCAGGATATATCTGTTGTTAAAGCCTATTTCCATGTCAGGGCCCACCTGGCCTACAGCTATTTCATCATATACATCACCCAGCTCTGTAGCACATTTCACGCTGAGTGTATTGTCAGAAATATTCATTTTCACAGGGTTTCTCAGTCTTTCTGTGATAATCAGAGAAACCCTTTCCACTGCTTCCTGCAGTTCTCTTGTATTCACCACAGCATCTGTCATATAGCTTGATGGTATGGCTTTTTTGTAATCAAGGAAATCACCCTCCAGCAGTCTGGACAGAATGATAAATTCCCCTGCCTTGAACATAACATATCTTCTGGAAGCAAAGATTGTCAGCTTGCCGTCCTTGTCACCGGCCACTCTTCTTACTTCGTTCATTGCCTTTGCCGGCACAATCATGTTGAACTGGCCGTCAAAGTCCACTTCCCTTTCACACACTGCCAGTCTGTAGCCGTCCAGTGCCACCATTGTCAGGTGTCTGTCTTCCAGCTTTATCAGCACGCCTGTGTGGGCCGGTCTTTTTTCGTCTGTGGAAACTGCGTAGATAACATAGTCACACATTTCGCTGAACAGGCTGTTTTCAATCTTCACGCTGTTGTCCCTGCCTGCAGACGGAAAATCCGGATAATCTGTGGAATCAATGCCCTTGATATTATATTTTGTAATGCCTGCGCGGATAACGCAGTTCATTCTTTCATCGCATTCAATGGAAACTGTATCGCTGTTCACCTTTCTTACAATGTTTCCCAGCAGCTGGGCAGACAGCACCACGTCGCCCTCTCTTTCCACTTCGCATTCAAAGGTAGTTTTGATACCCATTTCAAAGTCATAGCCTGTCAGTGTCAGGCTGTCATTTTCAGCAATCAGCAGGATGCCTTCAATTGCAGCCAGATTGCTTTTGGTAGCCACCGCTCTGGAAACTATCTGTATAGCTTCGTTCAGCTTATCGCGATCACAAACTATTTTCATATTTTTATTCCTTTCCGGTTGTTAACATTTTACCATTGGTAAAAAATTGTTTTTTCGTTTTTGTTTACTCTTTTTATTTAACCTGCTATATCTTTTAAACAGTAGTAGTAGTAGAGGCGCCCAAAAAGTTGAAACCTTCACTTTTCCTTTATTTACAGCCAAAAATCCAACATTTCCCACTGTTGAATTTCTGTTGAAATAATGTTGAAACGGTGTTTACACTTTTCACCCCTGTTGAAACTGTTGAAAAATGTGAGTTGAATGTTGAAAATCCGGTTGAAAATTTTTACACCGGATTATGAAATTTTATACATACGTCTGCTGCAATTCTGTGTATTTATACACCGTTTTTTACTTTGTGAAAAATCCGTGACAGAAATACAGCTGTTTTTCAACATTATTCTCACCCGGTGTTGAATTTTTCACCGGATGCCACCAGTAAGGCCGGTTTTATTTTCCTGCCTGCCAAAAGCCCTTACAGAGTCTTCACGTTTTTGATAATATCCTCTACTGTGTCGCGGTAGAAGGAATTTTCCTTCAGCTTTTTCTCTACCTTTTTCATTGTGTAAACTACAGATGAATGGTCCCTGCCGTTGAATTCCTTGCCTATGTCCTTCAGCGTCATGCCGCACACTTCCTTGATAACATACATTGATGTCTGTCTTGCCTCGGAAACATCGGCTGTGTTTTTCTTGCCTCGCACATCGGCCACGGAAACATTGAACACATTGCACACTTCGCCTATGATTCTTTCTATTGTCATAGGTGCGCTCATCTGTTCATTGAGAATATCCTTGATTGCTGCCTGGGCATTTGCCATCACCGGCGGTTTGCCCTCCAGGCGCTGCAGTGCGTCCAGCTTTTTAACCACGCCCTCCAGCTGTCTTATGTTGGTTTTCACCTTGCTGGCTATAAACTCAACTACATCCGGCTTGATGTCCAGCCTCAGCAGGTCAGATTTTCTCTTGATAATTGCACAGCGTGTTTCAAAATCAGGCGGCTGTATGTCTGCCATCAGTCCCCATTCAAATCTGTTTCTCAGTCTTTCCTCCAGACTCTTTATTTCTTTCGGCGGTCTGTCGGATACCAGCACTATCTGTCTGCCGGCGTTGTGCAGTGCATTGAAAGTGTGGAAAAACTCTTCCTGTGTACTTTCCTTACCTGCAATAAACTGAATATCGTCCACCAGCAGAACATCAGCCTGTCTGTATTTGTTCTGGAACTCGCTGGTTTTGTTTTCCCTGATTGCGGCAATGATTTCGTTTGTAAAATCCTCACCGGAAACATATACTATGTTTGCTTTCGGGTTGTTTTTGATAATTTCTGCCTTTATGGCGTTCAGCAGGTGGGTTTTGCCCAGACCGCTGTCCCCGTGTATAAACAGCGGGTTGTATGCCGCTGCCGGGTTCTGTGCCACGGCTGCAGCTGCAGCGTGTGCAAACTTGTTGGAAGACCCAACAATAAATGTATCAAATGTAAAGGCGTACTCACCGCCGTTGATAGGCTCTTTTATTTCTTTAGCAGAGTCGTTCAGCACTATCTTCACCACCAGGGTAAAGCCCAGCACTTTTTCAAAGCCCTCTGTCAGCATGGGGATAAACCTGTCCTCAACCATACCCTTCAGCCATTCGCTGGGGGCAATCACGGTTATGGTGTCTCCGTTCATGGTGCCCACTTCCAGAGGGTCTATAAACAGGTTGTAGGAAGCCTGTACCATCCTTTCAGAGCAGAACCCTTTCACGGCCAGAAAAACATCATTTAAAGATTCCATATACTATCTCCTGACTTATTGCATTAGTACTTGAAATTATACCATAAATCGCCCCGGAAAACAATAATAATATATGATATAATAATATAAATAATAAATATATAATTTATCTATTTTAAATAAAGTTTCAACATACTTTGCCGAAAAATGTTGAAACTTCCCGCCCTGTTTACTGCACCATACAGGACCCCGTAGGGGATGGCCTCCGGACATCCCGTTGCAGAAAAATCTGCACAGCCTGCGTAGGGGAAGCTACCAGCTTCCCGTAAAAAACCCTCCGCCGGTTGAATATCTGAAATTAAATACTGCGCACACGGGATGGCCTCCGGACATCCCGTTGCAGAAAAATCTG
>JAFQAF010000119.1 GCA_017400025.1 Oscillospiraceae bacterium | reverse complement strand
TACTTGATTAAATCAATCAAGTTTCTTTCAAACTAATTTTATATGATTCCTTCGTTTTTTGTACACAAAAAGTTCATATCTGTTGGAAAAATTGTCAATTATTACTTTCATTAGGCTTATTTTTTGTAAATTCACACAAACAAACATGTAAAATTTCACTTGACTTTATTCTTTTTCCTCTTTCGCAATGCAATTTGCGTCAGCTAACTGTTATTTTTTTAACAGTTGTGTTAAATATTTGTAAATTTTTTACCTTTTTGTAATCTTATTGTAAAATTTGTTAAATATATAGTGATTTTTATTTACGCATATTTTACATTATTTATATGCAAATAATAAATACAAATTCTGACACAAAACAAAAGACCGCCCCTGAGGGCGGTCCTTCTGACTGATATTTGTTATCGTTTATACGTGCTGATTGATTTTAATTAAATCTAAAAATCCTGAATTCAAGTATGAATTACAGCAGAACTTCGTAAGATTTTCTGATGTGAACTTTGCCTGCTTTCATTGCCCAACCGGAGTATACCCATGCAATGATTAATGTTGCGATGTTGATAAGGAGGATGGACATTGCCAGGCCTTTAAGGTTCATGTAAGCCTAAACGAGGATAACTGCAGTCCGTCCGCTTATATTCATTTGTTTAAGTTGTACCGTCTGCCGCCTTTTACATCATAGGGCTGAGCAGGCGGAAAACAATCTGCAGCAGCCTTTTGACAAAAGGAGTACGGTCCACATCTTTTTGGGTTACAAGACGGCTGTGTGAGAACATTTCCTGAAAATCCGCCTTTACCCGGCCGGGCATTGAGCCGCCGTAGAAGCTGCAGCAGTTTTCAAAGTTAAGATACATGGAGCGGTAGTCTGTGTTTGCACCGCCAACAATGGCCTGCCTGTCATCGGAAACATACATTTTTGCATGGACAAAGCCCGGGGTGTATTCATATATTTTCACTCCGGCCTCCAGCAGGGTTCTGTAATAGCTCTGGGTGACATAGTAAACATACCATTTGTCCGGTATGCCCGGCACCACAATGCGCACATCTATGCCGCTGCGGGCAGAAATTTTAAGGGCAGTGAGCATCTCATCGTCCACTATCAGATATGGGGTGGCTATATATACATATTCCTTCGCATTGTTTATAACAGACAGATAGGTATTTTCGCAGACATTCACCCTGTCCAGAGGTGTATCAAAATAAGGCTGGACTATGCCGTCAGTCTCCCTGCTGTAACCGGGGCGGTAATCAAGGTAATTCATCCTTTCGCCAGAGTCATATTCCCAGGTCTGTATAAATGTGGCGGTAAGACTCCATACTGCATCCCCCTCCAGGCGGAAGCCGGTATCCTTCCACACGCCGAAACGTTCTACATAATTTATATATTCATCTGCCAGGTTTATACCGCCGGTATAACCTATCACAGAATCGATAACAGCTATTTTTCGGTGGTCACGGTGGTTGAGCATCAGGTAATCGCCGATGTGAAGGCTGAATTTCACATCGTTGAAAATACACACTTTTATACCGTAGCTGCGCAGTGTTTCCTCATAGCCCTGGGGGAAGTTTATAAGGCAGCCCCAGCCGTCATAAATAAGGCGTACATCCACACCTTCTGCTGCTTTTCTTTTCAGCACGTCCAGTATTCTTCCCCACATATAGCCTTCATCTATAATAAAGTATTGCAGGAAGATGCTTTTCTGTGCCTTCTCCATATCGGCAAGCAGATCCCTGAAATAGGCTGCGCCCATACTGTAATATTTCACCGCTGTGTTTTCATAGGCCGGCGCATACGCCCGCTTTTCCAGATAATATGCCTGCTTGCCCAGGCCTCTGTCCATAGCATTTATCTTTTCTGTTATTTCCGGGGCAGGCTTCATTACCTTGCGGGTACGCTCCACTACACGGAGCATATGTTTTTTCTGCTTGCGGGTCATTTTGGTATCGCCGAACATCACATAAAACACTGCACCTGTCACCGGGAAAACCACCATGTTCAGCATCCAGAATATTTTATAAGCGGGATTCATATCGTCGCGCTCAAAAATATACAGCATTGTCATCACACTGAGCACAATCATGGAGAAATAAATAATGGCACCGGCAGTATAAAAACGTACCGTAAGGGCAAAAAACAGGAAAATCTGCACAACGGCCAGCAAAACCACAAAAAATCTTTTTGAAAAAAGAAATCTTTTCAGTTTTCGCATACTGCCTCCCTTCCCCTGCCTGCACACTGCGGCGGTTAAATATATTTATACTGTTATATTATATCATTGCACACCGCAGCAGACAATATATATTTTACATTGTCTTTACAAACCAAAACAGCCGCTGAAACCTGCGGCTGTTCTGTGATTATTCTATGGTTTCTATTGTAACTGATTCCACCACAACATCCTTTACAGGTCTGTCGTTTTCGTCTGTTTCGCTGCGGCTGATTTTGTAGGCCACGTTGAGGCCTTCATAAATCTGGCCGAAAACTGTGTAGCGGTAATCCAGCTGTGGCAGACCGCCGGCCTGCTCATAGGCTTTTACCACGTCTTCCCTCCAGCCGGCGTCACGGAGCTGGTCACGGATGGAATCCTTGAAAGTGCCCACCGGTGAAGTAACAAAGAAGAACTGGCTTCCGTTTGTGTCATCGCCGTGGTTTGCCATTGAAACAGCACCGCTGTAGTGATGGAGGTGGTCTGAAAATTCGTCCTCAAACTCCAGGCCCCAGCAGCTGGTGCCGCCTGTGGCTGTGCCGTCCGGTGAGCCGCCCTGCACGCAGAAATCTGCTATGGTGCGGTGGAAAACTGTGCCGTCATAATAGCCGTTTTCTGCCAGTGTGATAAAATTGAATACTGCCTTCGGGGCATATTCTTCAAAAAGAAGGAACTTTATTGTGCCTTCGCTGGTTTCCACCACTGCCACTTTGTCGCCTTTTTCCGGCTTCTGCATTTGTATTTCGTCTGTATCCACATTCAGCTTTTCACTGCCCAGGCCTGAACCGCCGCAGCCTGTGAATACAAGCATCATAACAAGTATGGCTGAAACAACAATAAGTAATCTTTTTTTCATATATCTCTCCTGCCTTGAAAATTATTCTATTTATTTTACCACAAAAATTGTTAAAAATATATGTATTTTTTGTAATTTTATAGTTTGAACAATAAATTTCACAGCTTTGTGTATATTTTGGCAAATTGAGCAAGAATTGTTGACTTGAGGGTGCAAAATAGTGTATCATAATTACAACAAGAAACAAGGAGGTAACTTCCAATGCAGGATAAAGATATGCAGAATATACTTGATGCTGACGATGACTACTCCCCTACTATTATCACTCTTACAGATGAAAACGACGAAACTTATCAGTTTGAAGTTGTTGATGAAATAGATTATAACGAAGAACACTATCTGGCTGTAGTCGAACATTTTGATGATCCGCAGAAAGCTCTTGAAGCTGAACCTGTGCTTATCATCTTCCGTGTCGGGGATGCCGATGAAGACGGGCTGGAAACATTTGACATCGTTGATGACGATGAAGAATTCTTTGAAGTAGGCGGAATTTTTGAAACTCGTCTGAGAGAAATCTACGAATTCGAGGAATAAAATCATCACAAAACAACATAATATTGCTTATAAACCTGTCTTGTGCGAATAACATACAGTCATTTTTAATCCTACACTTATATTAAAAGGCGGTTGACATCCAGCCGGGAATTGCAGACCTCCCCCCCTGGGGAAGAAGGGAGCGTGAAGCGGCCGGTGCAACATAGCCACCCCAGTTTTTTACAAACCGGGTTCTAATATGACTGTGTGCGGCTCGATGGGTTTATTATATTTAAACGCAGGCGTAACTACGGTTACGCTTTTGTTTTACAGCAATTGATTTTTGCTTTTCAAGAGGTATTTATGGCTTTTAATGAAAGAACACTGATGACAGTGGAAAAGGAAAAATATGAAAGAATTACCGGTGCACACATCGTTCTGGTGGGTGTAGGCGGCGTGGGCGGTGCTGTGTTTGAATGCCTGGTGCGTTTCGGCGTGAAGAAAATCACAATACTGGATTTTGACACAGTGGACGAAACCAATCTGAACAGACAGATTATCTCCACCCGTGACGCCGTGGGCAGGATAAAGGTGGATGTGGCAAAGGCCAGAGGCCTGGCCATAAACCCTGACTGCGAGATAAATGCCATAAATATGTTTATTGAAAAGGACAACCTGCAGATTATAAGCCGGCTGGAGCCGGACTATGTGATAGATGCCATAGACAGTGTGAAAAGCAAGCTGGACCTGGTGCAGTACTGCCACGAAAAAGGCATAAAGATAATATCCGCAATGGGCACAGGCAACCGCTTCAGGGTGGACGGCTTTGTGATAGACACAGTGGAAAACACCGCCGGCAACGGCTGCGGCCTGTCCAGGGTAATGCGCCAGGAACTGCGCAAACGCGGTGTAAAAGGCCATATCAGCCTGTTCAACCGCTTCCCGCCACGGACAAAGGCGGTGAACTCCTCCAATGGGCGCCACGCCCCGGGCAGCACAGTGTTTGCGCCGAATATTGCAGGGATTATGATAGCACAGTATGTGTGCGAGGAACTGGGAAACGCAGAAACAGCAGAATAAAACATTGTTCTGCAGCATTTTCAGAGGGTATGTAACATTGTTTTACTTTATTTGACAGGCTTTCCTGCGGGATATAAAAAACCACCACGCCAGCCAGAAAACCTGCATTTTACAGCAGAATACAGAAAACCGGTACAGAAATCAGACTGTACCGGTTTTGTTTTTGCAATATTCAGTTTTACATCAGAAAAGCACAATGCCCATAACTGCAGACAGTGCAAGGAACACCACCGGGTGCAGTTTTTTGAATTTGGGTGTGCTCTGCAGGGCCACAACCACAGCAAAGATAAGGCAGGCACGCCAGTTGACAAGCTGCATGAAAGCCGATGCACCTTTATTCAGCAGTGTAACCTCTGCAATGCCGATAAGGGCAGATGTAATCAGTGCCAGCACACAGGGGCGCAGACCGTAAAAAGCTTTGTCGATATATTTGTTGCCGCGGAAAGCGGATATGAACTTGGCCACTATTGTCATCAGCACAATGGCCGGGAAAACCAGGCCCATTGTGGCGCACACGCCGCCAAGGTAGCCTGCTGTATTGTAGCCGGCATAGGTGGCAATATTTACGGCTATAGGGCCGGGGGTGGATTCGCTGATGGCGATAAAGTCTGTCAGCTGTTCAAGGGTGAACCATCCTGTTTCCACCGCCATATCCTGCAGGAAAGGTATGGAAGCCATACCGCCGCCAAAGGTGAAAACAGCAACCTTTGCAAATTCATAGAAGAGTCTTAAATAAATCATTTATTCTCCCCCTTTCCCACAAACACTGTGCCCACACCTACGGCTGCACCGATAATAACCGGTACAACGGGGCTGATATCCACAAAAGTGAGCAGCAGGATAGCCACAAGGAAAAGCACCAGTGTGATTCTGTCCACTATGCTTTTTTTCACAAGGCCGCGTACGGTTTTCAGTATAAGCGCACAAACGCCGGCACGGATACCCATAAGAGCCGCCACCACAGCAGGCACTGTGAGGAAATTGTTCAGCACGCTGGCTATGATAAGGATAACTATAATGGATGGCGTAACCACACCAAGGGCAGCCACTATGCCACCCAGCACGCCGGCAATATGGTTGCCGCACAGCACAGAAGTGTTTATGGCTATAATACCCGGGGCACACTGTGCCAGGGCGTAGTAGTCTGTGATGTATTCTTTTTCCAGCCAGTCTTTCCCGTCTTTGCCCACCTCTTTTTCAAGGATAGGCAGCATGGCAAGGCCGCCGCCAAAGGTCAGCCCGCCAACACGGCAAAAGGAGAAAAATATATCAAGATATTTTTTCATAATAATCGCCTTTTCTTATTTATATTACTAATTATATATAATAGCACTATCGGATAAAAATGTAAAACAAAAAGCGGAGATAATCTCCGCTTTTACTGTTTATATTGTTCTATTTGTAGTCAGACTGCAGGTAGAAGCCCACACTTTTCACAAAAGGCGGCCGGTCATTGAAAGTGCCGTCCATATTTCCGTATACAGTATCGTCAACTGTTACAGTCATAAAGTATTTTCCGTCTGCTGACGGTATCTGTACATAGTAATAACCCATTTCGTTCTGCACAAAGCTGATTTCACCCCAGTTTATCATATCAGTAAATATAAAATCACCGGGCATTTCGCTGTATGTGCCGTCATATTTCACAGTGCCGTTTCTGTAGCCAAGCCACACACTTTCTGCCAGTTCTTCGTATGCCAGCTGTCTGCCTGTCCTGTTTGCAGAGGCTACCATATCATCAAAGAGTTTATCCCTGTAATCTGCGTCAAGGATGAATATATCCACCGGAGAATACCCCATATTGGCAAAGGTTTTTATCTTTTCCTCCGGATAGCCCTCCTGGCGGAGAATGTCCTTGGCGATATTTCTTATATCATCATAGCTGACTCCCCTCAGGGCTATTTTCACCAGGGCATCTATACGGTTTTCCTCTCCGTGACTGATAAGGGTTTCATCAAAAAGTATTCTGCGGAAGGCGTAATCGAGTATTTCCCTGTTTTCTTCTTTATCCCCTGCAAAAATCCCTTTTTCCGTCTGTATATAGGCGTTATCCACCGCCACAAAGGTCTGTGTGCCGTCCCTCATATACAGCCAGAAGGTAACCTTTCCGCCGGCCAGTGCTTCGTCCGGGTCTGCAACCCTTTTTTCCAGCTCAATATCTTCCAGCAGGCCGGGCAGTGTGCCAAGGTCTGTAATCTCCGCTGTGCGGCCGTCCTGCCCGTATTCCATAAATGCGCGCTCTATTTCACCGGCTTTGAGATTGTCAAAGGGTTCATCATCAAAGCCCATATATTTATACCCAAGAATTCCTGCGGCCAGCGCCACAAGGGCAAATATAATTTTCCGGTGCTTCTTCATAATATCCCTCCTTTTTTCTTTATGATACCATACTTATACCTTTATATATGTAAACAATGTGTGAAATATAAAAAAACAGCGGCATTTCTGCCGCTGTGGTTTATTTGCCAAGCCAGGCGAACACATAGTCCCCCGTTGCCTGGGGAAGCAGCCGTGCCGGGCTGAAATAGTTGTATGCATTGTAAATGCTGATAAGGATTATAAAGCACATCAGCGCGATAAACAGCTTGTCCACTGCCTTGTTGTCCATTTTCTTTGTCAGGCTTCTGCCGGCAATGCCGCCCAGCACGCCCCCTGCCATCATAAACACAAGACCCACAGGGTCAAATTCCGGCACACCCTTTATCAGTGTGGTGGCAACGCTGGCCATCTGGCTGAAAAGGATGACGTAAAGGCTGTTAGCCGCTGCAATCTTTGTTTCCATAC
>JAFQAF010000118.1 GCA_017400025.1 Oscillospiraceae bacterium | reverse complement strand
TTTGTAAGTTTTGCACCCAGCTGTACCTTCTGTGTGGCTTTTGATGCCAGCAGTGCCTGTGCATCTGTATTCATTGCGATAAATTCAACACCTTTAAGGCCGGAAACAATCATTCTGTTCACAGCGTTGCAGCCACCGCCGCCTACACCTATAACCTTGATATTGGTGATGTTCCGCATTTCTTCGTCCAAGTAAAAGCTCATTTTATATTCCTCCACATTACGGTTTTATATTATTGCTCTGCTGTAACAGCAAAGGGGATAATCTTCGTTTTAAATATATATATATTTATTATATCATAACAAATTTTCACATCTATTTCAATCACTTTTTGTGCTGAACGGCACTTTCTATACGCCCGGTCTGAAAATCGCATTGCCTGCCTGCTTTGCGTCCACCACACCTGTGGCAGTGGAGGCAAGCTCGTTTTCAATTACATGGAACGCCATTTTCAGTTTGTATTCCATATCCAGCATTGTGCCCAGCTGTACTGTGATTCTCCCGTCGTACACAAGGTTTATATTGCCGGTGGAAGTCACCTCTGCAGAAGTGACATTTTCATAGCCTTTTTCAGCCAGAATGTCCAGTATTTCCCTCAGCAGTTTCTTTGTGTTTTCATCGGAAAGGTCTGCATTTATGCCCATAAGTCCGTCCGGTGCTGCGGCCTGGACTGTGAGATGTTTAAAATTCTGTGAGTAGATGGTATATGCGGAAAGTTCGCCGGATTTGCCCTCTGAATAATAGGTAGGCACACTGTCTGTGATTGTGACGAGTATTTTGTCCGGCAGTTTACGCCGCACATCAGCTTTTTCCACATATGTGAAATTTTCCACAAGGGCAGCCTCTATGGCTTCTGTTTCTATTTTGAATATGTTTTCTTCCATAGGAATGGCACAGAATGCCACTATTTCTTCCGGGGTGTATCTTTCACTGCCGGTGGCTTCCACAGAATGAACAATGAAAAGCACTTTGAGTGAAATAAACAGACAGATTGCCAGCAGAATGAACACAAGAACAGATGTGAGCAGCCGTGAGCGTGTACGCTGCTTTCTGATGTTTTTTCTGCTTTTGCGGTGATTGTCTTCCGGTGCAGGCTTTTTCAGTTTTTTGCTTTTACCTTTCAGATTGCCTGCAGAGCCTGTCCCAGTGCCGGGATACTGTATAAACTTTCCACCGGAAACACCATCAGACGGCCGCTGTGCGCCCGTCTTATGTGAGTGAGTATACTGATTTCTTGTTTTCGGTGTCTGTTTTTTGTCCAAGTTTTACTGTTCCTGTTTAATCAAGATTGAGGTTTGAATAAATAATATCCAGACAATCGGCTTTATGTGCTGTTCTGGCAATGCGGCCCATTTCCTTTACTTTTTCAGGGTCTGCATACAATTTTTCAAATGCTGAATAGAAATTGTCAAGGGTAAGGTCTTTTTCTTCTATAAGTACAGCCGCACCCATATCTGCCAGCACCATGCCGTTGTGATACTGATGGTTTTCCGCTACATTAGGTGACGGAATAAGTATTGATGCCTTGCCCATGCAGGCTATTTCTGCAATGGTAAGGGCACCGCAGCGGCTGATGATAATATCTGCTGCCGCCATATATTTAGGTATGTCATACAGGTATTCAAATACCTGCAGGTTTTCGTTTGGCTCAAGGCCGTTTTCCCTGAGATAGCTGATGAATCTGCCTTCATCATATCTGCCCACAACGTGATAGTGGACAAGGTCCTTTCTGTCACGGTTGTGCAGGGCAAGCTCTTTCATAGTGTTGTTTACCTTCCGTGCGCCCAGAGAGCCACCGAAGGAAAGTATAACCGTTTTGTCTTCCACTCCCAGCTGGCGGCGTGCTGTCCGTGGGTCTGCAGAAGAAATTTCTTCCCTTACAGGGTTGCCGCAGACAATGCATTTTTCCGGGAAAGCCATATACTGTGCGGCTTTTTCTGTAGCCACAAATACATGGTCCACTTTTTTGGAGAGCAGCTTGTTGGTTACGCCTGCAAAAGCGTTCTGTTCGTGGATGGCTGTCTTTATGCCCATATTTGCTGCCCGCAGCAGTATAGGGCCGGAAACATAGCCGCCGGTGCCTATAACAACATCCGGTCTGAATTCTTTGAGTATTTTCTTTGCCTTTGGGATAGCTGTAAGCAGATTTTTTACTGTGATGATATTTCTTTTGATATTTTCCGGTGTGATACGGCGCTGGAAGCCGGTAACTTCCATATGGCTGAAAGCATAGCCTGCCTTTGTTACAAGGCCGTATTCCATACCTTCTTTACGGCCTACAAAGCGGATTTCAGCCTCCGGATGCTTTGATTTTATGTGCTGTGCTATGGCAAGGCCGGGATTGATATGGCCGGCTGTGCCGCCTGCTGCAATAATTACTCTCATTTTATTCACCATTTTCAAGATTTGCATATCTGGATACAGACAGGACTACCCCCATCTCTGCCAGAAGCATTAAAAGCGATGTGCCGCCTTCTGAAAAGAAAGGCAGTGAAATACCGGTATTTGGCAGTGTGCCCGTGGCCACCCCTACATTGAGGAAGGCCTGCAGGGCAATCTGTGTGATGATACCTACCACAAGCATTGCGCCGAATTTATCCTTTGCGCGTGTGGCAATATAGATGCCGCGGAGGAAAAGTGCGATAAACAGTATGATAACCATCACGCCGCCTACAAAGCCCAGTTCTTCGCAGATAACTGCAAAGATAAAGTCGTTCTGTGGTTCAGGCAGGTGAAGATGCTTCTGCCTGCCGTTGCCAAGGCCAAGACCGAACAGGCCGCCGGAGCCTATGGCCAGCATACTCTGATAGGTCTGGTATCCGTCGTCCAGAATATCTGATTCCGGGTTGAGCCAGGCGTCAATACGAGGCTTAACGTGGTCTACAGAGTCCGGGAAGATTATAAACAGTGCTATTGCACCTGCCACTGCAAAAATTGCGCCGAGGAAAAACCACTTTGTGTCTGCACCGCCTACATACATCATAATTACACCTACACCGCAGGTGATTACAATGGCGGAAAGGTGGGGTTCAAGATACAAAAGGAAAACAATGGGCAGCAGGATAACACCAAATGGCACTATGCCGTACCGCAGGGTTTTCATTTTGCTGTAGTTTTTCTCTATAATATCCGCAAATACCAGGATTACTGCAAACTTTGCAAATTCTGACGGCTGGAATGTACCTATGTTCGGAATGGTAATCCAGCGGTAGCAGTAGTTGTAAGGCGGCATAAACAGCACAATTACCAGCAGTATATAGACAAAGCCAAGAAAGCTGAGAGAATAATTGCGCAGAATATGATAATCCACGCGGGAGGCGATGTACATCACAATAAGGCCTGCCACTGCAAACCGGAACTGGTCCTTGATATAGTGCAGACTGTCCCCGCTGAATTTGTAAATACCCACAACATAACTGGCTGAATACAGCATAACCAGACCGAAAGCCAGCAGTACAAGGGTGATAAGCAATATAGGCATATCAATCCTTCTGCCCTTTTCGGTAAAGCGGATAAGGTTTTTTATATTAAATTTTGATTTTCCTTTTGCTTTGTTTGCCAAGGTCAAATCCTCACTTTAATATCTGATTCAATGTTAAAAGCCTATGCAGGCCAGTGCGGCAAAAACTGCCCGTACAATAGTGAATACGGTAACGATTTTTATTTCGCTCCAGCCGCTCATTTCGTAATGGTGGTG
>JAFQAF010000117.1 GCA_017400025.1 Oscillospiraceae bacterium | reverse complement strand
TGTAAAACAGACAATCATCGACTACACAGTTCGTCTGGGTCTGGGCATCGGCATTAAAGGTCTGTTCAACATTCAGTTCATCGTTGACGAATTCAACAACGTTTACGTTATCGAAGTAAACCCACGTTCTTCAAGAACAGTACCGTTCCTGTCCAAATCCACAGGCGTGCCAATGGCAAACATCGCCACAAAGGTTATGCTGGGCCACTCCCTGAAGGAACTGGGCTACGGCACATTCATGCAGGAACCTGCAAAACGCTTCTATGTAAAAGCACCTACATTCTCATTCTCAAAAATCCGCGGTCTGGACGCTTACCTGTCACCAGAAATGAAATCCACAGGGGAAGCAATCGGCTATGACAAATCCCTCAACCGCGCACTTTACAAAGCACTGCAGGCTTCCGGCATCAAGGTACAGAACTACGGCACAGTATTCGTAACACTGGCTGACAAGGACAAACAGCGTGCACTGCCTCTGGTTCGCCGCTTCTACAACCTGGGCTTCAACATTGAAGCAACACGGGGTACAGCAGCATTCCTGAAACGCAACGGCATCAAGACAAGAACAATGGCAAAAATCTCTGAAGGCGGTCAGAACATTATCGACTCCCTGACAAAAGGCCATGTAACCTATGTTATCAACACACAGGATATGACAGGTGACGCAGAAAAAGACGGTTACCTCATCCGCCGCTACACAGTCGAAAACAACGTTGCCCTGCTGACAAGCCTGTCAACAGTTAATGCACTGCTGAACGTTCTGGAAGAAATCACAATGCAGGTTTCCACAATCGACGCAGAACTTAAAAAATAAAAACAAAATACGGCTGCCCTGAAAAGGGCAGCCATAATATAAAAGGAGAGCCGTATGTATAAAAGAAATATTTATACTGTTATGGAAAACAAAAAAATAGCAAAAGATGTTTTCTATATGGTGCTGGAAGGCGACACATCCTTCATCACTGCACCGGGACAGTTTATCAACATTCAGATAGAAGGCTTCTATCTCAGAAGACCTATCTCAATCTGTGACTGGGACGACAAAACAATCACTATCATCTACAAAGTAGTGGGCAAAGGTACAGAAGCTATGGCTGAAATGACAGCCGGCAAAACACTGGACGTTCTCACAGGTCTGGGCAACGGTTTCACACCTGTTGCAGAAAGCAAAAAACCTCTGGTTATCGGCGGCGGCGTAGGTACACCTCCAATGTACGGAGTTGCAAAAGAGCTGGTAAAACAGGGCGTTACACCAATTGTTATACTGGGCTACACATCAAAAGACGATGTATTCTTTGAAGAAGAATTCAAGGCACTGGGCTGTGAAGTTTACGTTACAACAAACGATGGCTCCTACGGCACAAAAGGCTTTGTAACAGATGTTATAAAAACACTGGAAGGCTATGATTACTTCTACACCTGCGGCCCTCTGCCAATGCTGAAGGCAATTGCACAGGCCACAGAATGCTCCGGCCAGCTGTCCTTTGAAGAAAGAATGGGCTGCGGCTTCGGCGGCTGTATGGGCTGCAGCTGCCAGACACTTACAGGCAACAAACGTATCTGTAAAGAAGGTCCTGTACTTCTGAAGGAGGAAATCATATGGTAAACACAAAAGTAACACTGTCCGGCTGGGAACTGGACAACCCTGTTATCCCTGCTTCCGGCACATTCAACTTCGGCAAGGAATTTGCTGAATTCTATGATATCAATATGCTGGGCACATTCTCTTTCAAAGGCACTACAAGAGAACCGCGCTTCGGCAACCCTACACCACGTATTGCAGAAACACCAATGGGCATGATCAACTCTGTTGGTCTGCAGAACCCGGGTATTCACGCAGTTATCGACCACGAACTGCCAGAACTGAAAAAAATCTTCAACAAAAAAGTAATCGCAAATATCTCCGGCTACTCAATTGAAGAATATGTTTACTGCTGCCAGCTGATTGACAAAGAAGACCAGGTAGGCATTATCGAAGTAAACGTATCCTGCCCTAACGTACACGGCGGCGGCATGGCCTTCGGCACAAGCCCTGAAAACGTGGCAGCTGTTACAAGAGCTGTAAAGGCTGTTACTACAAAACCTGTTTACATCAAACTGTCACCAAACGTAACAGACATCGTTTCCATCGCAAAAGCTGCTGAAGAAGCAGGTGCAGACGGCATCAGCATGATCAACACTCTGCTGGGTATGAGAATTGACCTGAAAACAGGCAAACCAATCATTGCAAACAAAATGGGCGGTTTCTCCGGCCCTGCAATCTTCCCTGTTGCACTGAGAATGGTTTACCAGGTTGCACACGCTGTAAACATTCCTGTTATCGGTATGGGCGGCGTTTCCAGCGCAGAAGACGTTATCGAAATGATGATGGCTGGCGCTACAGCAGTACAGGTTGGTGCAGCTAACCTTGTAAACCCATACGCATGCAAGGAAATCATCGAAGACCTGCCACGCGTAATGGAAAAATACGGTATCAAAGACCTGAACGATATTATCGGCAAGGCTTAATTATAGGAGGAAGTTATGAAAAGAGATGTAATCATTGCACTGGACTTTAAAGATGCTGAAACAGCACTTTCATTCCTGGACAAATTCACAGAAGAAAAACCTTTTGTTAAAATCGGTATGGAACTGTTCTATGCAGCAGGCCCATCCATCGTTAAAGAAGTAAAGGCAAGAGGCCACAAAGTTTTCCTTGACCTGAAACTCCACGATATTCCAAACACAGTTAAAGGCGGCATGAGAAGCCTTTCCGGTCTGGGTGCAGATATTGTCAACGTTCACGCTGCAGGTACAATCGATATGATGAAAGCTGCCCTGGAAGGCGTAGTAAGAGAAGACGGCACACGTCCTCTGGTTATCGCTGTTACACAGCTTACATCCACAAGCGAAGAAAGAATGCAGAAAGAACTGCTTATCAACGCAGGCATCAACGATACAATCATCCACTATGCAAAAAATACAAAAGAAGCAGGCCTGGACGGTATCGTTTGCTCACCTCTGGAAGCAGGCATGGTTAAAGAAGCATGCGGCAAAGATTTCCTCACAGTTACACCGGGCGTTCGCTTTGCAGACGGTGATGTAGGCGACCAGGTTCGCGTTACAACACCTGCAAAAGCAAAAGAAATCGGCACAGACTATATCGTAGTTGGCCGCCCTATCACAAAAGCAGAAGACCCAGTAGCAGCATACCGCCGCTGCATGGCAGACTTTGCTGAATAATAATCAGACAATAAAAGGCTTCTCCCTGTGGAGAAGCCTTTTTCATATCTGCTGTATGCTATTCAAAGCCGGCGGCAGTTATGGGAAAACGGCACCCGGAATATTTTACAGTACAACAGGCTGATATACTGATATAAAATAAAATCCCCTGTACCGTGGCACAGGGGATAAATTATTCAGTTATTTAACACCGTACTGTTCGTAGTAAGCATCGATAGCTGCTTTGATTGTATCATCGATAACAACTTCGCCGTTTACTTCTTTGTTGTACAGAGCTTCAACAACATCGTTCATATCAACGATAGCAGCTGTTTCAAAGCCGTACAGGTCTTTTACTTCATCCAGAGCAACTTTTTCGCCACCCTTGCCAACTTCCATACGGTTCAGGGATACCATCAGACCTACGATTGTAACGTCTGCTGCACCTCTTACCTTTGGAACTGTTTCTTCCATGGATTTGCCGGATGTTGTAACGTCTTCGATCATCACAACTCTGTCGCCGTCCTGCAGTTTGCTGCCCAGGAAGCTGCCTTTGTCTGCGCCGTGGTCTTTTTCTTCCTTACGGTCAGAGCAGTAGCGGACTTCTTTGCCATACAGTTCGCTGTATGCCATAGCTGTTACAACTGCCAGAGGGATGCCTTTGTATGCAGGTCCGAACAATACGTCGAAATCATCACCGTATTTTTCGTGGATAGCTTTTGCATAGTATTCGCCCAGTTTTTTCAGCTGGGAGCCTGTTACGTAACCGCCTGCATTCATAAAGAATGGGGATTTACGGCCGCTTTTCAGTGTGAATTCACCAAATTTGAGTACTTTGCTGTCTACCATAAACTGGATAAACTCTTTTTTATACTGTTCCATAGTTTTTATTCCTCCCTAAACTATACGTTTATATAATTATAACACTAAAAGACTGTGTTTACAATATTTATGGCAGTTACTTTTGTAAAATCAGTGAGTATTCTGGTGCAAGCACCGGTTTAAAGCAGCCGCTCCGTTTTGGAAAGAGGGTTATACTATGGACAAAAACCGGCAGCAGGTATATTATAGAAATACAGAAAATTCAGCACAGGAGAACAGTATGAAAAAGCAGCAGCTGGCAGCAGCAGAAAAAGCAATGATAAACTGGCTTTCCCATCCTCAGGAGCTGGGCAAGGCACCATATAAAATAGAGTGTACCAGGGAGTTTGACCTTCACGGCCTGCACTATTACATATTCAGATTCAGAACCTCACTGCTGGACAAGTGGAAGCTGGCAGTGTGCGGCGGCTATGAGGAAGACAGCCTGGAACACAGCGGCCATATTTTCAGCGATATGAAGGAATACTCCGACAGGACAGTAGTGGAGGACGCCACAGAAATTGTGGAAAGAATCCGTGCCTACTGGATGCGGCGCGCCCGCCAGCAGGAGGAAATGAACAGCCGCATCAGACAGAACAACGATTTCAGAACAGCAGACACCATTGAAGCCGGTGCAATAAACAGCCAGTTTGTAAAAACAGATAACAGAAACTATCTTACTGTGGGTTATACAGACCTGCCTACCGGCCGGGTAATTGCCGCAGACCCTCTGGCCTACCTGCCCTCTGGGCAGTTTTCCCCTGTGTTGGCACAGCAGGTGCCACGGGGCAGCTACCCGGTGGTGGTATCCGTATGCACCGGCGGCACAGTGGGCATACGCATGTGTACCGCTATGCTGAAAATAAAGGATACGGAAGCTGTAAAATTTGTAAAGGCACAGTCAACAGAAGAAACAGCCATAAAGCTGAAAGACGGAAACCTGGACGGCTTCCCGGTTGATGCTGGCATGATGTGCTTCTGCGACCGGCAGACTGCCCGGGAATACAGGGCTTTTCTTGACAGCTGGTATAAACAGAACCCACAAGGCAATCATTATGATGATTATTTTGCAGAGCTTTTTGCCCGCAGCTATGCCGCACAGCCCCAATGGCAGAGGGAAGGCGGAGACTATATCCAGTGGACAAACCCGGACACCGGCAGCAGGATGGTTATGGTTGCTTCCGGTCTGGGGGACGGCTTCTACTGCACCTATTACGGCTATGACAGTGCAGGAGAAATCTGCTGCATAGCAGTGCCTATGGTAAACCCGGATTTATTCTGACAATAAAAAAGGCACCCGGCAGGGTGCCTTTTGCTGTGTGTAAAATTTTGATTTATGATATATAATCAGTCCGGCTGCTGGCCGTCGTGGGCTGCCCACTTGCATTCTGTAATTTCCATATCTGTAAAGGTGGCTTTAAAGGAGGAATCCTCCGGACTGCAGGCATAAATGCCGAACTGTATCCTGCCGCCGCCTTTGTGCATGTGGCAGATGCGTATCTGGCTGTAGTTTATGCCGTCTGTGGAACATTCTATGCAGAAATCATCCTCACGGCGGCTCAGTCTGTACCACATTTCCTTTATATCTGCAGGTATTGCTGTGGTGGCCCAGTCGGAATAGCCGTTGTTTGTCACCACGCTGCCCAGATGCTGAAATTTTTCGTTTTCATATTCTACAGAGCCTTTCAGCCAGTTTTCACTGTCCAGATACATTACCACGCCGCACTGGTCAAAGCGGTGTTTGCTTTCAAAGGCTGTTTTTACTGTAAAGGAAAAATATTTTTCTTTGGTTTCCAGCTGCAGCACCGGAGCGGTGTCATTTCTGAAGTGATAGTATGTTCTCTGCCACAGGTCAGTGTGTGGCTTTGTGATTATTTCTATTCTGTTTTCTGCAATGGTGCAGCTTTCCGGCTGTCTTGTCCATTTCAGGCTGTTTACATCAAAATTCATTGTGCTTTCTCCGGGGGTTATTCTGCCAGTCTTCTGCCCATTTCATAGGCGTTCTGCAGGTCGGCAGGGAACTGCTGCTCACGGTGTGCCTTTTTGTGTTCTTCGCTGAACATATCGCCGGAATACAGTGAGTAATCATCAAACTGCAGTGTGTCGCAGGCACACATGGTTTCGGTTTTGCCCAGCAGCCATTCAAATGTGCCTTTGTGGGATGAGATAAGATTGCTGTAGAAATTGCCGTCTGCCACATTCATTGTGTAAATCAGCCCGGTTTTTACTTTTTTGTCATAGGCTGTCTGGCCGTCTTTTCTGTACAGCAGGCCCGGAAACCACAGTCTTTCAAACAGGTTTCTCACCATACCCGGCACATCGCCGAAGTACACCGGGGCAGACACAATCACGGCGTCAGCAGACAGTATTTTGTCCAGCACCGGCTGCAGGTCATCCTTTACCCGGCAGCGGCCAAAGCTTTTTCCGCCCAGTCTTTTACAGCCAAAGCAGCTGATACAGCCGGAAAAATCCAGACTTGCAAGGTCTATTCTTTCTGTTTCTGCACCGGCAGACTGTGCGCCTTTCAGTGCGCTGTCCAGCAGCTGTGCGCTGTTTTTGTTTTTGCGGGGGCTTCCGTTTATTCCTATTACTTTCATATTTTCACCTCGCTTTTATTTTGGCTTTCCATTTTGACTTTCAGTTCTTTCCAGAAAGGTATAAACCGCAGTATTGCGGCTGTCATCGCACCGCAGTCTGCTATAGGTGTGGCCCAGGCTATGCCGTTTACGCCTATCAGATGATTCATCAGAATCATAAACGGTATATCCAGCCCGCCCTTTCTCAGCATTGAAAGCAGCAGTGGCTGCAGCTTGCGGCCCACAGACTGGAACATTGTGATTATCAGCAGTGTGACTGATACGCACGGTGTGGTGATGCATATAATCCTCTGGAACAGCTGGCCGTACTGCACAGTCAGCGGGTCATCAATAAATGCCTTTACCAGCGGGCCTGCGCAGGTCAGCAGGAAGGCGGTGGCTGTCAGCGCAAACACCATACTGTATCTGAATGTGGTTTTTACGCTGTCCATCATACGTCTGTAGTTCTTTGCAGAGTAGTTGTAGCCTATCAGCGGCAGTACACCCTGGGACATACCGGTGGCAATGGCAAAGGCCAGCATATCCACTTTCTTGGCTATGTCTATACCGGCAACGGCTTCGTTGCAGTAGCTTGCCATCAGTCTGTTCATTGTAATGTTGGACACCACGCCCATCAGATTCATCACACAGCTTGGCAGGCCTACCAGCAGCACCTCTTTCGGTATACCCATTTTCACGGTGTAGTTTGCCGGGTTTGCATTTATAACAGTTTCGCCTTTGCGGGAACGGATAAGATTTATAAAGTAGCAGGTGGCTATCAGGTTGGACAGCATTGTGGCCACTGCCGCACCCACAACATCAAGGCCGAAGCCGGAGATAAAGATGGGGTCCAGAATAATGTTCATCACACCACCCAGTGTCATACCCATACTGGCTTCCTTTGCATGGCCTTCACTGCGTACCAGATGTGCCAGCAGGGCGT
>JAFQAF010000116.1 GCA_017400025.1 Oscillospiraceae bacterium | reverse complement strand
CACAAGAATATGCTCATTCCGGCTGAAATAATTCTTTTGCTTCATCTGTACACCTCCTTTAAAAAAATTATAATATGATTATATGTTGTTTTTGTTAATTTTTCAATTATATTCAATTATTTTTTTCGGAAAACAGAGGTGTTTCTGCTTCTTTTGTCTTTAATGAACTTTCCGGCCCATATAACAGGAATGTATGCAACGATAAAAGACAGTATCACTGCAACTATCAGCAATAAATCTTTCATAAGGCATTTCCTCCTTCAGGGGTTATATTTTGAAACATTTTTGCACAGACTGGTATTTGCCCAGAACAAGCAAAGAATGTGTATCTGACAATACGGTATTTGGAGTAATTGACATATCCAGCTTTCCGTCTTTTTTCAGTGCCATTATATTGATGTTGTATTTCCTGCGGATATCTAGCTGCCCTATACTCATACCGGACCAGCTTGGTGGAACTGATATTTCAAAAATGGAATAGTCCTTGTCCAGCTCTATATAATCCAGAATATGGTCGGCTGTATATCTTATGGCAGCCCATTTTGCCAGCTGCTTTTCGGGGTATACAACTTCTGCTGCACCGTTTGACAGAAGGAATTTTGCCTGTGAATCACGGGAAGCTCGTGCAATCACTCTGACAGCCCCAAGCTCATCCAGCAGGGAAGTGGTTTCCAGAGAACCCTGGAAGTCGCTTCCTATAGCCACTATGCATACATCAAAATTGTCCACGCCTATGGAAGCCATAAAATCTTCATTGGTGCTGTCGCCTATAAGTGCACTTGTGACATAGGGCAGCACGGCGTTTACTTTTTCTTCAGACTGATCTATTGCCATTACCTGGTGACCAAGCTCATTCAGCTCAGCAGCTATATGCCTGCCGAATCTTCCAAGACCGATTAAAAGTACTGATTTCATACTGCTCCTCCTGATTATCCTTTTATACTTTAATTATAAACTTTCCGGTTGTAAAACGGTGTTAAGGTATATAAATCCGTATTAAATTTATAAAAAGAGAAAATAAAGCTTTTATAAAGAAAAAAGGCAAAAAAAACAGGGCGTACAGCCCTGTTTTTGTTTTTTCAGTTAAAGAGATTGATTTTCCGCAGGTCTTTGTCGCTGAGGAAGGTTTCGCAGTTGTAGAGGAAAAGTATTTCGTCGTAGTCTGCCTCTTCAATCAGCCGGTCAAGGCCCATTGTGATATAACGCATATCATAAATATCAATCTGTGCAAAATCATTTATCATAAACGGAACGAAACAGTTTGCATAGCTGTCCTTTATAATCATGACTCTGCCTTCGCCATTGCCTTTTATTGTGGCAAGGCCGGGGTTGCCGCGGAGGAACATGGCGTACTTGTCACGTACATCCAGCTTTTCCTTTTCATAGATGCTGTTTGTTTCTCCGTTTATTTCTATCAGTGCGTCGCTTTCAATATAGCTGAGCACATCAGGAACAACATTGTAGTTTTTTGATTTGGAATAGTGTGTGCCAATAAAGTTTTCCACGTCCACCATTTCAAAGTTTTCCAGCGGCTGTGGCTGCCTGCCTATGGCTTTCATATATTCCCGGTAAGCATAGTATGCGCCCAGTGTGGTCCAGTGGTGGTCTGTGCGGTAATAGATATATTCATCTGTATGCTGTGCCAGTTCGCTGCGCACATCCACAATAACAGAATGGTCCATATTGCCATAGATATATCCCTGGATATATGCTGTATCAATTACAGGACTGCCTTCGGTTACCATATCTGTCATAACACCCGGTGCAGTAGGGGCAGGGAGGAATTTTATGTTTCTGTCAGAATGTCTTTCAATAAATTTGTTTATGGAATTCACATTCTTTTCCATCTGGCTGTAATCTGTTGTCACAAACTTTGTGAACAGATAGCCGTCCTTGCCATAAACAACGCCATTGTTTTCGGTTTTGCCCAGCAGGGATTCACATATGGATTTCAGGGAAATCCAGCTGTTTCTTTTTATAAAATGGTCCTCTGTAAAGTCTTCGATTTTTGGAGTGTATTCGTTGTTGAACAGCAGTTCCCAGCTGAATTTAGGGAATGTGGCCAGGTCGCGGTTTTCCAGCTCGGAAGTTTTTTCCACAGGGCTGAAAAGGTCTGCAACGCTCAGAACATAGAGAAGCACTGCAAAATATATGACAAGAGGATACTTTTTGATATTTTTAATTAAATCTTTCATTACAGCACCTCCTTAGAAACGGAAATAGATAAACGGATTGTAAGTGCTGTCAACCAGATAAGCCACGCTTATAAGGAAAATGACTGTCAGCAGCGGAATCATAACAAGATTGTTGTTCTTGTATTTTTCCCAGAACTTTGTTGTCAGTGTTGTGGAACAGAGTATGCCCACAGCTATGGATGCTGCATAGTTGCGCAGGTAATATCCGGCGCCCACACCATCTGTGAATGAGAACATTTTTATTATAAAGCCGCCCAGGCTTGGCAGGTCTGTGATATAGAATATTGCCCAGCCCACAGCAATGGCTAACAGTGTATATACTCGTGCAGGAACCGGGTGTTCTTTCAGCCATTTCAGCAGGAATACTTTTTCGATTGTCAGCAGTGCAAAATAGTACAGCCCCCACAGCATAAAGTTCCAGTCAGCACCGTGCCAGAAACCGGTGAGAAACCATACAACAAGCATATTGAGAATCTGTCTCTTCAGGCCTTTTCTGTTGCCGCCAAGAGGAATATATACATATTCCCTGAACCAGCCGGACAGTGTCATATGCCATCTGCGCCAGAATTCTGTAATGCTTTTTGAAATGTATGGCAGGTTGAAGTTCTGTGGGAAATCAAAACCCAGCATTTTACCCAGACCTATGGCCATCAGTGAATAGCCGGAAAAGTCAAAGTAAATCTGCAGGGAGTATGCAACTATACCCAGCCATGCCAGAGGGGTTGAAACAGCGGCAAAGCCCATTGTTTCAATATCTGTCCACAGCGCGCCTACATTGTTTGCGATCAGCACTTTTTTGCCTACACCAAGAATAAACAGCTTGATACCTTCGTTTATGCCCTCAAGGGTAATGCGGCCTTCATGTGTGTTCAGTTTTTCCCTGATATCAGAATACAGAACAATAGGGCCTGCAATCAGCTGTGGGAACATTGTAACAAAGGCTGAAAAGTTTATTATGTTCTTTTCGGCGTCCACTTTGCCGCGGTAAACGTCAATAGTGTAGGACATTGTCTGGAATGTATAGAAACTGATACCAAGAGGCAGCGGGATTCTTAAAAGCGGTATGCTTGTGCCTGTAAAGGCGTTGATGTTTGAAATAAAGAAGTCTGTATATTTGAAAAACATCAGGCAGCCAAGGTTAAACATTACAGAGCAGGCCAGACCTTGCCTCATTCTGCTTTTATCGCCGCGGTGCCTTTCGATATACTGTGATGAGAAAAAGTCCACCACGGTACTTGCTATCATAATAGGAAAATACTTTACTTCACCCCAGGAATAGAAAATAAGGCTGGCTATGGTGATTACACCGTTTTTGTATTTATATGGGACCCGGTAATATATCAGAAGCACTACCGGCAGAAAACGGAAAAGAAAGAAGATGTTACTGAATATCAATTTAACTGTTTCTCCTTTATATATTTTAAATACTTATTTATAAATTTCACACGAGGATTATTATACAGTTATTATGCCCGATATTCAAGGACAAAATTGTAAAAATTGACTTATTTCATTAATCTTTTACACCTGTTTTACAAAATTAAAAGGCGGGTATTCCCAAAAGGGAACAACCGCCATTTAACCGCATTAAATAATTATTTGTTGAATGCTGCATCGATAGCTGCATCGATTGGTTCGTAAGCTTTTTCCACACCCTGGTCTTCAACAACGATATCGTCACCGCCGATAACCAGAACAGCGTAGTTGCCTTTTACTACAACTCTGCCGGCTTCTGCTTTGTCTCTCAGAGCGCCAACATAGTTTTCGTTTGCTGCAAAGATTTCGTTTCTTCTTGCTTCCAGAGCAGCTTTTACGTCTTCAACTTTGCCGTCTTTTGCTTCAACAACGATGATAACGTCAACGCCTGGAGTGATTGGGCAGTAAGAACCTGCAAATGTATTGTACATTTCTGCATCAATACCGATGAAGTTCATGTATTCTTCGTCAACAGGTGTGCTCATTCTTACAGGTGCTGCTTCTTCAATTGTAGCCAGCACTTCGTTTACATCATAAGCTGGTGTATCTTCACCGCCGCCGCAGGCTACTATAGAAACAGCCATTACTGCAGCCAGTGCAAGTGCAAATAATTTTTTCATATCATATCTCCTTTAAATTTGCTGTACCATAATGTACTTGATTATGATACCATAAAAATAAGTTTAATCAAGCGTTTTTTGACGATTTCATTATTTTTTCAGATTTTCCACAATCTGGGTTTCAGTTACACCCTTTGCGGCGCTTTCCATAGCGGCAATTATCAGTGTTTTGAAATTGCCTGTGGATTCTGTAGCACCTGCCACAATATCTACCTGTGTTACTTTACCGCTTTCGATAAACTGGTTTATCAGGTCTTTGTTGTATTTTGCAGGATATGTACCAACGATAGCTTCCATTTCTTTTTTATAGCTTTCATCTTCGCTTTTCAGTATATCGCTGTTTTCTTTTACAGAATCATAAATCACTTCATTAAGCCGGCCGTCTTCAACTGTTACTTCCACATAGTCTTTCCAGCCGTTTGAATCATACTCCCGGAATTCAGCACGATATGTACCGTCAACCAGAGTGGCAGTATTTAACTGTTCCCGTGTACAGCCTGTGATGCCAAAAGCCATTACAGCTGCAAGGGCAAGAGTTATAATTTTTTTCATTATCATACTTTGTCCTTTTTCAGATTTGCACATAATAATGCATTAAAAATATACCATATCTTTAAAATAAAAGTCAAATTATCGGGGTTATTGTAACTAAAATGTAACAGAATGCACACATTGCTTTACATTTTTAATTAAATAATATATTATTGACATATTATGACAATCACTTTAAAATAATAATGTTAATTTATATACCAAGGAGATGTAAGCTTGAACAAAACAAAACGCCTAACTACAATATCATTGTTGTTTGCCCTGGCAATGGTTCTTTCTTTTGCGGAATCCATGATAATGCCCATGTTTGCACTGCCACCGGGGGTAAAATTGGGGCTTTCAAACATAGTTGTAATGTACTGTATGGCATTTATGGGTTTTTCTGCAGCTGCACAGCTCACTTTGCTGAAAGGTTTTTTTGCATTTCTCACCCGCGGTGCCACTGCAGGCTTTCTTGCAACAATGGGCGGTATGTTTTCAATAATAATCATGTTTGTGCTTATGAAACTGCTGAAAGATAAAGTGAACTACTACACACTTTCTGTTTTTGGGGCACTTTTCCACAATATCGGCCAGCTTGCAGGTGTTTCACTGATTTTCGGTACTGCATTTGCCATGGGGTACTTTCCGGTGCTGGCTGTTTCTGCAGTTATAATGGGCCTGGTGACAGGCGCTGTGCTCACTGTGGTTATTCCTGCATTGAATAAAATACGCTGATTTGTAAAAAATCTGTTAAAACAGTTGCAAAAATTATCATAGAAGAATATAATTATTAGCAGTCGATATATTTGACTGCTAATTTGATATATGTCAATAATAATGTAATTCAACATACAATAAAAGGAGATGTTTTAATGAATATAAGACCATTACGGGACAAAGTAGTTCTTAAAAAAGTGGAAATGGAAGTAAAGACAAAATCCGGCCTCATTCTTTCCTCTGCTGCAGCAGCATCTGAAGAACAGCCGCTTTATGAAGTTGTGGCTGCAGGCGAAGGCCTGAGAACAGAGGGCAAGGTTCAGCCAATGTCTGTAAAAAAAGGCGAAAAAGTATTTATCGAAAAATATGCAGGCAACGCTGTAAAGCTGGATGGCGATGAATATCTTATCGTACACGAACACGAAATACTTGCAGTTGTAGAATAAGAAAGGTTGATTTATATGGCAAAGAAAATTATTTACGGTCAGCAGGCAAGGGAAAGCCTGCAGAAAGGTATCGACACTCTGGCCGATACAGTTAAAATCACACTTGGCCCGAAAGGCAGAAATGTGGTGCTGGAAAGAAAGTTCGGCTCACCGCTGGTAACAAATGACGGTGTGACAATTGCAAAGGAAATCGAGCTGAAAGATGCCTTTGAAAACATGGGTGCACAGATGCTGCGCGAAGTTGCAACAAAGACAAATGATGCAGCAGGTGACGGCACTACAACAGCCACTGTGCTGGCACAGAGCCTTGTAAAAGAAGGTATGAAAAATGTGGCTGCCGGTGCAAACCCTATGGACATCAAACGCGGTATTGCAAAAGCCTGTGATGCAGCTGTAAAGGCCATTGTTGCAAACAGCCAGGAAGTAAGCGGCAGCGAAGACATTGAAAGAGTTGCCACAGTTTCTGCACAGGACAACTATGTAGGCAAACTGATTGCTGAAACAATGGAAAAAGTGGGCAAGGAAGGCGTTATCACAATTGAAGAAAGCCGTACAGCAGAAACTTTCTCCGAAGTTGTTGAAGGTATGCAGTTTGACCGCGGTTATATCACACCTTATATGGTTACAGACAGTGAAAAAATGGAAGCTGTGCTGGACGATGCACTTATCCTTATCACAGACAAGAAAATCTCCAATATCCAGGAAATCCTGCCTCTGCTGGAAGAAATTGTACAGAGCGGCAGAAAACTGGTTATTGTTGCAGAAGATATTGAAGGCGAAGCACTGTCCACACTTATCGTAAACAAACTCCGTGGCACATTTACCTGTGTTGCTGTAAAAGCACCTGGTTTTGGCGACAGAAGAAAAGAAATGCTGCAGGATATTGCTATCCTTACAGATGGCGTGGTTATCAGCGAAGAACTGGGCTATGAACTGAAGGAAGCTACAATTGATATGCTGGGCAAGGCACGTCAGGTTAAAGTTACAAAAGAAACCACAACTATCGTTGACGGCGCAGGCGACAAGGAAGAAATCCGTGACAGAATTGCACAGATAAAAGCACAGATGGAGTCAGTTTCATCTGATTTTGACAGAGAAAAACTTCAGGAACGTCTGGCAAAACTGGCAGGCGGTGTAGCTGTACTGCGCGTTGGTGCTGCCACAGAAGTGGAAATGAAAGACAAGAAACTGCGCATTGAAGATGCACTTTCCGCCACAAAGGCTGCAGTTGAAGAAGGCATTGTTGCCGGCGGCGGCACAGCACTGCTGAATGCTGTTCCTGCAGTAAAAGCACTTTGCGAAGAGCTTTCCGGTGATGAAAAGACTGGTGCAAAAATCGTTCTCCGTGCACTGGAAGAACCTGTGCGCCAGATTGCAAAGAATGCAGGCCTTGAAGGCAGCGTAATCATCGACAAGATTATGACAAAAGGCGAAGTGAACTTCGGCTTTGATGCACAGAACGAAGTTTACGGCGATATGCTGAAAGCCGGTATCGTTGACCCTACAAAGGTTACACGTTCCGCACTGCAGAATGCTTCCAGCGTGGCTGCTATGGTTCTTACAACAGAAAGCCTGGTTGCTGATGAAGAGGAAGAAATCAAAGCAGGCGCAAATATGGGCATGGGCGGTATGGATTATTAATCTGAACTGCAGGAACCATTGTCCGGTTTTCAATTCTTAAGATTTGATTAATAAAGTTCTCCCTTTGTTGAAAGGGGGAACTTTTTGCTTTATAATAAAAACTGAAGATATATGATTTGTTTTGAAAGGAGTGTATCTATGACTAAAAAACTGTCTTTCGGCAAAAAGATAATAATATTTATTGCTGTGGTATTATTTGCGATAATATCATATTTTGCGCTGGCATTTTTCGGCAACCCTGTTTCCAAGCTGTTGTGCAGGCTTTCAACGGAAAAATATGTGGCAGAAAACTATCCGGATTGCTATATAGACCGTGTTGGCTATAATTTCAAAGATGGCAATTTCTTCGCAAATATCAAAAAGGACGGCAGTGTGGATACAAATTTCTTTGTGTATACAGACTGGTTTGGCAATATAGGCTATGATGCCTATGAAAGCTATGTGTCCTCAGGCCACAATACACAGAACAGATTGTTTATGGAATACCGCGCGCTGCTGGATGAAGCGCTGCCGCAGGAAAGTGTGGACTTTACCCTTGATATTTTTTACGGTGACATTGCCCACGAAGGACTGTTTGAAAAATATGCATACGAAACCCATTCCGGAAAAATCAAAGGTATGCCGCGGGAAGAACTGATTCTGGACAAAGAGTATGATTATCATAAAATAGGCTATGAATACGGCCACGTTGTGCTGTATGCCCT
>JAFQAF010000115.1 GCA_017400025.1 Oscillospiraceae bacterium | reverse complement strand
CTGCGTGGGGTGTGGATATTATCATCGGCGGTCATTCACATACTTTTATTGAAAAGCCCGAAATCGTAAACAATATTGCGATAGTTCAGGCAGGTATAGGTACAGACCAGATAGGTCGCTTTGATATAACTGTAGATACTGACAACAACTGTATACATGAATATACATGGCAGAGTATACCTGTCAATGACGATAATTGCCCCCGTGATGAGGCAATAGATAAAGTGCTGTCAGATTATCAGCAGGTTACAGACAAAAAATACAAAAGAGTTGTAACACGTCTGCTCAGACAGCTTACACATCCGTCCAGATATCAGGAAACACAGCTGGGCAATCTGTTCAGCGACATCCTGGCAGACAGCCTTGGTGTGGATATCATGTTTCTTGCCTCAGGCAGTATACGCTCCACTGCAATGGGACCTCTGGTACAGTATGCAGACCTTATAGAATGTTTCCCTTACAGCGACGTAATTTATATGATGACTGTCACTGGTGCCCAGCTGCGAAAAATGCTGGGGTATATGCTGCGCCGGGAGGTATGGCAGGGCGGCCACAACGGCTTCTTCCAGATTTCCCACAGACTGAGGCTGGTTTATGATGTTGCCGGCAGCAGGTTCCTGCAGTTTGAATTTGACGGCAGTGAAGTGGAAGATGACAGGCTGTACAAAATAGGTATACAGAAATATCAGTACAGCAGCTTTGAAAAGTATTTTGGCTTTCCTTCATCAGAGGCTGAAACATCCCGTCAGTCAAAAGCCATTGCAACATCATCAAGGGATATTATTGAAGAGTATCTTTCATCATATCAGAATATAGACAAGGAAGTTGATGGAAGAATAACACTGATAAACAAAAATTAAATAATAAACAGTCCGAAAGGAGATTGATTATGGGACTTATTAAAAGTGCATTGAATTCAGCCGGCGGAGTTATGGGCGACCAGTGGAGAGAGTATTTCTACTGCGATTCCGTTCCATCAGATGTACTTATGCTTAAAGGCGTAAAGAGAACAGACGGACGTTCATCAAACAGAGGCGATGACAACATTATTTCCAACGGCTCTGTGATAAACATCGCAGACGGCCAGTGTATGATGATTGTGGAATCCGGTAAAGTGGTGGACCTGTGTGCTGAACCCGGTGAATATATTTACGATATGTCATCAGAACCATCACTGTTCTACGGCAATCTGGCAGACAATATCGGCGCAGTATTCCAGGAAATAGGCAAACGTTTTACATTCGGCGGCCAGCCTGCAAAAGACCAGAGAGTGTACTACTTCAATACAAAGGAAATTATGGGCAACAAATACGGCACAGCATCACCTGTTCCGTTCAGGGTTGTAGACCGGAGAGCAGGCATTGATATTGATATTTCTGTAAAGTGCTTCGGTGAATACAGCTTCCGCCTTACAAACCCTTTGCTGTTCTATCAGAATGTGGCGGGCAATGTGGAAAATGAATTCAGACGTCAGCAGTTTGAAGGCCAGCTGCGTACAGAATTTCTGACAAAACTGCAGCCTGCATTTGCACAGTTGTCTGCAATGGGTATCAGATATTCTGCACTGCCGGGTCATACACGGGAACTTTCAGAGGCTATGAAAAACCTTCTGTCCGGCTCCTGGGGCGGCAGACTGGGTATTGAAATCGTTGCTGTAGGTATGTCCAGTATCAAAGCAGACGAAGAAGACGAGCAGATGATAAAAGATATGCAGCGTACAGCGGCATATACAGACCCTAATCTTGCAATGGCGTACACAGTTACATCCCGTGGCCAGGCCATGCGTGATGCAGCCAACAATTCTGCTGGTGCGGCCACAGGCTTTATGGGTATGGGTATGCTTGGCGGCCTGGGCGGAAACGACAATACAATGCAGACACTGTATCAGATGCAGCAGGCACAGCCAAAACAGCAGGCAGCACCT
>JAFQAF010000114.1 GCA_017400025.1 Oscillospiraceae bacterium | reverse complement strand
GCGCTGAGCGCAGCGACGTAATGGTATTTCACGAAGTGAAATAGGTCGAGCTTGTCCTGCGAGACCAGTGGAGCCGTGGAAGGGAGCGTAGCGAGCGACCATGTGCAGATGCCGGTGCTGATGATTCACCGGCAAGCCAAGATGTCCTCCGGACATCCCGTTGGCGGTGAGGATAGTGACTATAGAGGGGCGTCGGGAGGCAAGCGAAGCGCCGGAGTGGTATTCTGCGCCAGCAGAATAAGCCGAACTCGTCATGTGAGGCTAACGGTGCCCCCTACGGGATATGTGCAGAACAGATTGCCACGGGACGATGCAGGTGCCCCTTCATATAATATTTTTTTATCAATAAACAACCCCCGCTCCGGGTTTCCGGGGTGGGGGTAAGGTTTTATTGCGTTCTGCCGGCTATTCTGCAGTATCTGCTGTTTCGGATTTTTCTCCGGCTTTGGCACTTGTGTCGGTTTTTATATTTTCAGCATCTTCTGCAGTGTCATCGTCCTTTTTCAGCAGGTTTCTGGCTTTTTCCAGGGTTTCGGAAAGTTTACCGGTGGTTTCGGTCAGTCTTTCTGTAATTCTGTCCCTGGTTTCTGTGATTTTTTCGGTTGCCTCCGCCACCCGGCCGGTGATTTTATCGGTGGTTTCATTCACCTTTGTGGAAATCCTGCCGGTGGTTTCGGTTACCTTTTCAGTCAGTTTTTCTGTTTTTTCAGAAATTCTGCCCAGGCCTTCGTTCAGCTTTGTGCCGATTTCGCTTTCCGGTATTCTGAAAGCCTTGCGGGCGGAAATCTTTATCAGCTCTGAAATAACATTTTTCATTTTGTCGGCTGTTTCCGGTTCAATGTTTTTCAGGGTTTCCATTATTCTGTCACGGCTCTGTACCGCCATCAGCGGAAATTCGCTGAAAGTGGTTGCACCGGCGGCATATATAATATCAAAAACAGTGTCTATAAACAGCTCCCTGTCCTTTTCGTCCAGGGTTTCCATCAGTTCGTAGACTGTGTCTGTCAGATTGTTTGCGCCGGGCTTTACCTCGCGGTAATAGATAAAGCTGTCCTGCCGGATTTCCCAGGAAAAGGGGTCGTGCTGCATAATGCCTATCCGGTCGCTTTTTATAACGGTGTAGTTGCCGTGGCAGAAGATAAGGCCCACCACAGAGGAGCGGGGCAGGGTAATATTGATTTTTTCGGTAAGGTCTGAATATTCCGGCTTTGCCATTGCCCCTTTGGTAAGGCCCGGGCCGTCGTGGTTATAGACCTGCACAATTCTTTCCTGCACGCGTCTGTCTGCAAAGGAGGCGGCATACATTGCCAGGTTGCCGCCTTTGGAATGGCCGCCCACATAAAGGGGAGCACCGGTTTTTGCGGCCACAGCCTCCAGATAGTCCTTTGCGGCCAGCTGGCCGGGGATTGTATCAAGGAAAAACAGGTTGAAATCCTCTTTCCAGCCGTTTATGGTGGTGTCTGTCCCGCGGAAGCAGACATAGGCCTGGCCGGTGGGCAGGCTAAAGGTCATTGCGCAGAACTGCTGTTCCTTCCGGGCATCGCTGTCTGATACAAACCAGTTGATTTTAATATCACGGAAGCGGGGGCTGGCGCACAGCACCTTTATCAGTTCCAGGTTTTTTGGGGGCATAAGGGTGGCAGAGGTGTATTTTTCAAACATTTCTGCCCTGTAAAGGGAAGAAATAGCCACACCTTCGCCGGCTGAATCCATACCCGGCACTGAGGTGGAAAAATCCATATAGCTGGTCTGTGCCAGCACAAGGGAATCCACCACGGAAAAAGGCCTGTCGCCAAAGGTGGCCATTTCCTTTTCCACATATTCAATTATTGAAACCGGCTCTTCCAGTGCTTTGCCTATTTCGCTGTCTTCAAAATCCACAGTTTCCCCGGTTTTCTGGTTTATAAGGGTGATTGCCATAGGTTACAGTCCTCCGTCAAAAAGTGCTTTCGGGTTATGCCTTGCCACGCTGAGCACAAGGCCTATTGCGCAGTATACCACTATCACGCTGGTGCCCCCGGCGGAAAACAACGGCAGTGTAACGCCGATAACCGGCAGCAGGGAAAGGTTCATGCCGATGTTGATAAAGGTCTGTGCCATCAGCATACCGAACACCCCTACACACACAAGGCTGCCCCGGGTGTCTGCACTGCGGCGGGCAATGGAAAGTATGCGCACCCACAGGAAGGCTATCAGCAGCAGCACCAGCACAGTGCCCACAAAGCCCATACTTTCTGCAATAAAGGAGAAGATAAAGTCATTGTAGGCCAGTGGGGTGGAGTTGTGATTGTCCACAAGG
>JAFQAF010000113.1 GCA_017400025.1 Oscillospiraceae bacterium | reverse complement strand
TTGTAGCTGTGGAGTAGTGGGAAAGTTCTTCCTGAGAGTGGTCACGGAGTTTGAGGTTTTCTTCTTTCATACCAAGGGAGAGCAGCCAGTTGTAGCAGTAGTTTCTCCAGTACTGGAACCATTCCATATTTGTGCCCGGTTTGATGAAGAATTCAAGTTCCATCTGTTCAAATTCTCTTGTACGGAATGTAAAGTTACCCGGTGTGATTTCGTTACGGAAGGATTTACCAATCTGTGCAACACCGAAAGGAAGTTTTCTTCTTGTTGTTCTCTGGATATTTGCAAAGTTTACAAAGATACCCTGTGCTGTTTCAGGACGGAGATAGATTTCGTTTTTAGCATCTTCTGTAACGCCCTGGAATGTTTTGAACATAAGGTTGAATTTGCGGATATCTGTAAAGTTTGTGCTGCCGCAGTCAGGGCATGTGATGCCTTTTTCTTCGATGAATGCTCTCATCTGTTCGTTGGACCAGCCTGCACATTCGTAGCCTGCATCTTCGATAAGTTTGTCCGCACGGTGACGTGTTTTGCAGTCTTTACAGTCCATAAGTGGGTCAGAGAAGCCGCCAACGTGACCGGAAGCAACCCAAGTCTGTGGGTTCATGAGGATAGCAGCGTCAAGACCTACGTTGTAAGGGCTTTCCTGGATGAATTTTTTTCTCCATGCTGCTTTAACGTTGTTTTTGAATTCTACGCCAAGTGGGCCGTAGTCCCAAGTGTTTGCAAGGCCGCCGTAGATTTCGCTGCCTGCATATACATAGCCTCTGCCTTTGCAGAGAGCAATGATTTTTTCCATTGTTTTATCCTGATTTAACATAGTTTCCTCCATAAGTTATATGTTAATTTATATTTTAACTTATTCATATATAATAAACTTTTATTGGCTTTTAGTCAATAGACACACATCGATAAAACTTTTATTTATATAGATTTTTGCTATTATTCTGCCTTTATTGCTCTGTACAATTACACAGAAATATGGTATTATTTTATAGTTAACAGATTTTATCTTTAAACCAAATATAATATATAGTCTGTAGCTCAATTGGCGCAGCCGCAAGGCTGCTGTAGCAATAAATGCTCTGTCCGACTGAGCGTTTGGCAAGATAAAATTAAATATATGCGCTTATAGCTCAGTTGGCGCAGCCGCAGGGCTGCTGTGTCGATAAAGGCTCTGTCCAACTGGGCGTTTGACAAGATAAAATTAAATATATGCGTCTGTAGCTCAGTTGGCGCAGCCGTAGGGCTGCTGTAACAATAAATGCTCTGTCCGACTGAGCATCCAGTAAAATAAAATTTAATATGTGCGTCTGTAGCTCAGTTGGATAGAGCGTCAGACTCCGACTCTGAAGGCCGCTGGTTCGATTCCAGTCAGGCGCACCAAAATCGCAGCCCTTAAATTGCCGTTGCCGCAGTTTTATTTGCTGCGATTTTTCATAGGGGGATTATCCCCCTGCATGACGCATTTTTTCGCACACACTGCGAAAAAATTTGCTGTCACCCCCTTAGATGAAAACAGCATATACCTTTCGGTATGCCGTTTATATAAAAAATCAGCGCAAATCCTTGTTTCGCAGCTCTTAAATTGCCGTTGCCGCAGTTTTATTTGCTGCGATTTTT
>JAFQAF010000112.1 GCA_017400025.1 Oscillospiraceae bacterium | reverse complement strand
TTAAGCTTGCCTGTGGTGATGATGTGTATACCGTCTTCCTCAAGGGAAATTTCCTGGCGTGAAGATGTGCCGTCAACCCGCACCACAGCAACGCCGCCTTTGTTTGCGTTCACTGTTCTCCAGCCGAACATTGCCAGTGCAATTACAAGAACTGCACCTATAAGAATTGTATTTATATCAGGTTTCTTTTTCATTTATCCTATCCTCTGATTCAATAGTCAATTATGTATTATACACTATAACAAACAATATTTCCATAGTGCATTTCTTATTATTTTATGGTACAATAGTGATAACTAATTGAAAATCGGAGGTTTTTTTATGATAGACGCTACTTTCAGAGCAAAAGTACAGGAATTTGTAAAAAATAACAGAGATGATATCGTACAGGATATCAAAGACATCGTTGCAGTTAAATCTGTAGCAGGTGAAAAGGCAGAAGGTATGCCTTTCGGCCCGGATGTAAAAGCAGCACTGGACAAGGCACTTGAAATGGCTGCAAGATTCGGTGTGGAAACAGCCAGCGTGGATAACTACCTGGGCTATGCTGAACTCAAAGGCGAAAAGGATGACTATCTGGCAACAATCTGCCATCTGGACGTTGTGCCGGAAGGCAACGGCTGGAAAGCTGACCCGTTCACAGTGAGAGAAATTGACGGCTGGCTGCTGGGCCGCGGCGTATGTGACAACAAAGGCGCTGCAGTGCTGACAATGTATATGCTGAAATTCTTCAAGGAACAGGGAGTTAAACTGCCATACACAATCAGAACACTGTTCGGCTGTGACGAAGAAACAGGTATGACAGACGTTGACTACTACCTGGAAAAGGAAAAAGCACCGCTGTTTGTATTTACTCCGGACGCAAACTTCCCTGTTTGCTGCGGTGAAAAAGGTATCATTTCCTACAAACTGTTCAGCAAAAAAGTGGAAGATACAAACGTTGTGAAATTTGATTCAGGCGTTGCAGGCAATGTTATCCCTGACCTGGCAGAAATCACATTCAAAAAGACAGCAGGCACATTCCCTGCAGCTGAAGGTCTGGACATTGCAGAAACAGCAGAAGGCGTAAAAATCACAGCACACGGCATCGGCGGCCACGCTGCATTCCCTAAAGGCACAAAAAATGCCATCGGCATGCTGGTAAGCTACGGCCTGGAAAACAATCTGTTCAGCGAAGAAGAAAAACCATACTTTGAACTGCTGGCAAAACTTCACGGTGTGACAGACGGTTCCGGCCTGGGCATTGATGCTGACGACGGCCTGTTTACTCCGCTTACCTGCATCGGCGGCGTTATCAGCTATGCAGACGGCGTATACTGCCAGAATATCAACATCCGCTTCCCTACAAACACAGACCCTGACAAGATGCACTCCATTCTTGCACCACAGTTTGAAGCTATCGGCGGCAGCGTACCTGCAGCATCCGGTGCAAAACCATTCTACATTGACCCTAAGAACCCTATCGTTCAGGCAATGATGGACACATACAATGAAGTGACAGGTCTTGAAACAGAGCCATACACAATCGGCGGCGGCACTTATGCAAGACACTTCCCTCTGGGTGTGGCATTCGGTATCGAACCAAACGGCAGCGAACTGCCTGACTTTATCGGTTCTGCACACGGTGCAGAAGAAGGCTATTCAATTGAAGGCTTTATGAACGCACTGGAAATCATTATCATCTCCATGAACGAACTGCAGAAACTTGACTATTAATCACATATTACAAAAGGCGGGCTCTCCCCGCCTTTTACTTTCCGCAAAAATCTGCACCCCTGCCATAGATCACACATCAAAAAAGCACCCGGATGGGTGCTTTCTTTTTAATCATCATCTTTTTCGTAATTGTGTTTGAGTATAAGCAGACGGCTGATGCGGTGGTTTTCGTCCACGTGCATAACAATGATGGAATAATTTTCCCAGTCGAAGGCGTCAAAGGCCACCGGCATTGCGCCGATAACTTCTGTAGCCCAGCCGCCTACTGTAGCACAGTAGGTATCCAGCTTGTCTTCATCAAGGTCCAGATTATCCAGGAATTCGCTGAGGTTCATATCACCGGAACATTCAAAGCGGTTTTCTGTAATCTGCTGCCAGTCATTTATAATATCATCGTTTTCGTCCCAGATTTCACCAACCAGCTGTTCCAGAACGTCTTCCATTGTAACGATACCCATTGTGCCGCCGTATTCATCAGCTACGATTGCAATATGGGTCTGGTTCATACGGAACTGATTCATAATGGCATTCAGCTTCATGGACTGTGGAATGTATACAGGCTCAAGAAGCATATCCTTCAGCTGCAGGTCGCGGTTTTCCACAACCTCCTTGAGGAACTGTTTTACATACAGTATACCCACAACATGGTCAATGGTTTTTTCGTAAACCGGCAGACGTGAAAACTGTGTTTCGCTGATGGTTTCCATTATTTTTTCAAGGTCATCATTTATTTCAATGCCTATAACGTCAATGCGGTGTGTAAGAATATCCGCAGCATCCAGGTCAGTGAATTCCAGTGCAGACTGGAGAAGGTCTGTCTGGTTTTCATCGATGATGCCTTCATCTTCAACAGTATCCAGAATGTTTTCAAATTCTTCCTCTGTTATTGTTACCTCTTCCTCATCATTCTTTTTCCACAGCAGGCTGAAAAGGTTCACAACCCCTGTGGTGATAAGTACAAGAGGTGAAAATACAATCATCAGCAGGCGCAGAGGATAGGCTGCAAACTTTGCAATCTGTTCATTTTTGCGCTTTGCCACCATTTTAGGTGTGATTTCGCCAAAAATGAGAATGAGAACAGTCATAATAACTGTTACCAGGCTTGAGGCAAAATCTTCTGTGATTTTGCCTTCCATCTTCTGTACCAGAGTAACGGCCAGCACAGTGGCAATGGATGTGGCACCTATATTAACAAGGTTATTGCCGATAAGCACAGTGGAAAGGGCACGGTCAAAATGATTGTAGATATAGTGCATCATCTTTGCCCGACCGGACAGGTTTTCTGTTTCTTCCTTCATTCTGATTTTATTCAGTGAGGTGTATGCAATTTCTGTGCCGGAGAAAAATGCAGAACCCATAAGCAGGAAAATAATTGCTATATATGCCATAACAACACCTCCTACATCAGCTGCAGGCCTTCGCCTGCATCGCTTTCATCCTGAATATCGCCCACCAGCTCTTCCAGAATGTCTTCCATTGTGATAACGCCCAGCTTGCGGCGGTTTTCATCACAGATGAATACCATGTGCAGTTTGTTCAGACGCATACGCTGCAGAAGTTCCGGCACTTCGGTCTGTCTGTCAAAAACATACGGTTTGATAAGCATTTTTCTCAGAAGAATAGGCTTTTTCATCACATATCTTGTAAGGAAAATATTAACAGGCAGAATACCTACAATATTTTCTTTATTGCCTTCGTATACCGGCAGACGGGAATGTGAAAGTGTTTTTACCAATTCTGCCAGCTGGTCAACAGGTGTGCTGACAGAAACAGACACCACCTTGTCCATAGGTATCATAATGTCTTCAGCCAGCTTTGTACCGAATTCCATAGCTGAATTTACAAGAGCCTGTTTTTCCGGCTCCAGTACGCCTTCATCTTCGATAGTTTCGATAATGCTTATCAGGTCTTCTTCTGTCATTGTTTCAGAATCCTCTGCCTTGAACAGACGGGAGATAAGCGCTGAAATACCTGAAAACACCACTGAAACCGGTGTGAATATTCTGATAATCCACTGCATTGAGAAAGAAAACAGCAATGCAATTTCCTCACTGCGTACCTTTGCCAGACTTTTTGGCAGCATTTCTGCAAAAAGATATACTATCACAGTTGTGATAAGGGTACCGTATACCACATACTCGCTGGAAAACTGCTGCATAACAAGCAATGCAGACAGGGATGCACAGCTGGCGTGGAATATATTGTTGCCGATAAGTATTGTTGTAAGGGTTTTGTCAAAGCGGTCGCATATCCACAGCGCGCGTTTGGCACGTCTGTTTCCTTTGTCTGCCATAGTGCGCAGACGCACCCTGCTTACCGCAGTATAGGCGGTTTCGCCGGCTGCAAAATATGCTGAACAT
>JAFQAF010000111.1 GCA_017400025.1 Oscillospiraceae bacterium | reverse complement strand
CAGCCTTTGCACCGGTTGCGTTAGGCATCTGCCGCAGCACCTTTTCCATTTCAAGGCTCAGCACGCCTTCACTCACAAGACATACCGGATGTGATTTCAGTCTGTTGGTGAATTTTACAGCGGTAACATCACTGCCCAGTGTTTCCTTCATCACATCAAGCACTGCGCTGTACTCTTCGTTAAGCTGCTTGAGGGCATCCTTTTCTTCCTCGCTGTCAAGGCTAAGGTTTTCGGTGCTGATATTTGTAAATGTTTTATCCTTGTAGCTTGCCAGCACCTGCAGGGCAAATTCGTCCACGTTTTCTGTCAGATACAGAATTTCAAAACCTTTGTCCTTTACCAGTTCAGCCTGAGGCAGCATATCAATTTTATCTGCTGTTTCACCGCAGGCATAATAAATGGTATTCTGGCCTTCTTTCATTCGTTCACAGTATTCGGCCAGTGTTGTCAGCTTTTTGTCAGCGGAGCTGGTGAACATAACAAGGTCGCAGAGTTTATCCTTGTTTGCACCGAATTCGTCATACATACCGAATTTCAGCTGTGTGCCGAAAGCTTTGAAAAATTCTTCATATCCTTCTCTGTCATCCTTCTGCATTTTCAGCAGTTCAGAACGGATTTTCTTTTCGATGTTGGTGGCGATTATTTTCAGCTGTCTGTCATGCTGCAGCATTTCTCTGGAAATATTCAGGGACAGGTCTTCGCTGTCTACCAGGCCTTTTACAAAGCTGAAATAATCCGGCAGCAGGTCTGCACATTTTTCCATTATCATTACGCCGCTGGAATAAAGCTGCAGGCCTTTTTCAAAGCCCTTGGAGTAATAGTCAAATGGAGGGCGTTTTGGAACATAGAGCAGGGCAGAATAGGTGGCGTTGCCTTCCACTTTAGTATGGATAACTCTTGCAGGCTCTTCCCAGTCACCATACTGGTCACGGTAAAAGCTGTTGTATTCCTCTTTTTCGATTTCGTTTTTGGATTTCTTCCACAGAGGAATCATGCTGTTGAGTGTGCGTTCTTCCTGCACAGTTTCATATTCGTTTTCGGTGCCTTCCTTCAGTCTGCTTGTTTCCCACATCATTCTGATAGGGTAGCGGATAAAGTCAGAATATTTTTTCACCAGCTGCATGATTGTGTACTGTTCAAGGAATTCAGAGTAGTTTTCGCTTTCTGTGTCCTCCTTGATGTGCAGGGTGATTTTTGTGCCGTAGCTGTTTTTGATGCATGGCTCAATCACATAGCCGTCCACACCTTTTGAGGACCAGGCAAATGCTTCATCTGAGCCGTAGGCACGGCTTTTTACCACAACATTGTCGCTTACCATAAAAGCAGAATAAAAACCTACACCAAACTGGCCGATGATGTTCACATCGTCAGATTTGTTTTCTGTCTTGAAATCAAGGCTGCCGCTTCTTGCGATTGTGCCCAGGTTTGTTTCCAGCTCTTTTTCGCTCATACCACAGCCGTTGTCTTCGATTGTCAGTATACGGCGCTCTTTATCAATCTTTATCTTTATCTGATAATCTTCTCGGTTCAGACCGATACTGTCATCGGTAAGGGAACGGAAGTAAAGCTTATCCAGGGCGTCACTTGCATTGGAAATAAGCTCTCTTAAAAATATTTCTTTATGGGTATAGATGGAATTTATCATCATATCCATCAGTTTCTTACTTTCGGCTTTAAACTGTTTTTTTGCCATAATATCACCTCGAAAATAATTAGCAATCTAATTGCCTGACTGCTAATTATTATAAAACTGTTTGGATTGTTTTTCAATAGCTTTAACAAAATTTTTACATTTTTTCCACTTTTATGATTGCAAAGGTGTATATATATGATATACTGGAACTATCACAATCCGTTTTATAAAAGAAAGGAATAATTATGGGCGTAGTATTATTTGAAAACAAAGGCTATGAAAATACATACAAAACAGCTGAACTTGCTGCACAGTATGCAAAGGAACACGGTCTGAAATATGTTGTTCTGGCATCCAAAACAGGATACACTATCGATATCTTTATGGACACATTTGCAAAAATGGGTGTTGATGTGAAATTTGTTTCAGTTACACACTGCTTTGGCGATATGGGCCCTGGCCAGTGCGAAATGACACCTGAAAAACGCAAGGAACTGACAGACAAAGGTGTTACAGTTATCACAGCCACACATGCACTTTCCGGTGCTGAAAGAGGCATTGCAAACAGATACGGCGGTGTTACACCTGCTATCCTTATGGCCGATACACTCAAATTCCTGGGCCAGGGTATGAAGGTAGGCGTGGAAATCTCTCTTATGGCTATGGACAACGGCGCTGTACCATACGGCGAAGAAATCATTGCTGTAGGCGGCTGCGGCCACGGTGCAGACTATGCTATCACTCTTATTCCGGGCCATTCAAACAATCTGTTTGAAACAAAAGTTATCGATATCATCTGCAAACCAAGAATTTCATAATTCAGAATTTGTCACAGACAGGAACAGGGCATTCAGATGCCCTGTTTTTTATCGGAAAATTTTATAAAAACTGAAAAAATATGTTG
>JAFQAF010000110.1 GCA_017400025.1 Oscillospiraceae bacterium | reverse complement strand
AGAAGAAACAGGCAGCCCTGAAGCAGCCCAGGAATACAACGACTTTGTAAACCTTATCAACCGCTTTGAAAAGAAAATCCACGACCTTGAACTCACAAGACAGATTTCTGTTCAGATGGGCCCGCAGACACGTCTGCTGCAGAACAACGATACACTGATGATTGAAAAAATCCAGTCCAGTATCGTGAACACAATCCCTCTGTGGAAAAGCCAGATGGTGCTGGCCCTTGGTCTGGAACATTCCAGACAGGCCACAATGGCACAGAAGGAAGTTACAGAAATTACAAACGCCATGCTGAAAAAGAATGCAGACCTGCTGAAAACCAGCACAATCGAAACAGCACGTGAAGCAGAACGCAGCATTATCGATATCCAGACTCTCCAGCACACAAACCGTCAGCTGATTGCCACACTGGATGAAGTGATGAAAATCCAGACAGAAGGCGCAGCCAAACGCCGTGAGGCAGAAGCAGAGCTGGGCAGAATTGAAGGCGAACTGAAAACAAAACTGCTTGAACTCAGAGCTTAATCTATATTTTATCCGGGAGAAACAATGAATTTTTTCAAAAAACGCAGTACAGCGTGGTCTGTCCTTGCCATTGTCATTGTGGCCAGCTTCTTTATAGGCCAGTTCAGAAAACCGGCACCGGAACTGGAAACACTGCCATCGGGCAGATATGTGCAGGACAATGCCAATGTGCTGTCAGCTTCAACTGAAAAGTACATAACAGAAATGAACAACGGCCTGGTTTCAGCCGCAGCTGCTGAAATCCAGGTGGCTACAATTGACACCACAGCCGGTGAAGATATTTTTGATATGGCTTTTGAACTTGCCTATGAAACCAATCTTTCAGACAACTGCTGTGTATTCCTTATTGCAGTGGACGATATAGAGGCAGTTATAGTGCAGGGCGATGCACTTGTGTATGCATTTTCAGATGACGAACTTTCTGCAATCCTCAACAGAAACTTTACTGTGGAAGATTTTACTGACAGGGATATGGATGACGGCGTACGCGCCAGCTTTGCAGACCTGATTGAAATGTATGAAGACTATTACGGTATCAGGGTGATTGGCTCATCAGAAATTGTCAGGCAACCGCAGACTGTGACATACAGCTCTGACGTAAGCCTTGTGCTGGTATGTATTGCCATAATCCTGCTGATTATCATTGTGTCAGCGGTTATCACACGCCCCCGCGGCAGAAGAACTGTTATGCCCGGCGGCACTGTAAGGCATACCAGCCACCGCACCGGCAACTACCCGCCACGCGGCAGCTACAATACCCCTCCGCCTTTTTCCGGCGGTTCATCCCGCTCCGGCGGTTTCGGCAGCGGCAGCAGGGGCGGCAGATTCGGCTCTTCCAGCCGTTCCGGCGGTTTTTCCTCATCATCCCGCACAACATCTTCACGCGGCGGCTCTTTCTCTTCCTCCTCCAGGGGCGGCTCATTCTCTTCCTCCTCCCGTTCCGGCGGCTTTGGCGGTTCATCCCGCTCCGGCGGCTTCGGTGGCGGCAGCAGAGGCGGCTCTTTCGGCGGCGGCAGCCGTGGCGGCGGATTCCGCAAATAAACTGATACAAAAAACACCTGCATACCGCAGGTGTTTTTACAGATATTTCTTCATTTACACATAATCCTGTGTTACAATAGCTAAAAATATACAGAGAGGTTTACTATGTACGATAAATTTGAACACTGGCTGGACGAAGCACTGGCCGCAGACCTGCCTGAAAATGCAGTGGCACTTAATTTCAATCTTTATGAAGACGGCGACAACTGGTGGAGTGTGGAACTGGTGGCTACAGACCGCTTTGATGCAGATGACCCGGACTGGGCCTGTGACGAAGTGTTTGATACCCGTGAAAACCCATACGAATGGGAAGAAGATTCCCCATGGCTGGATATTCTTGAAAAAGCCTGTGGCTGGGTAAGGGAATATATGGCAAACGGCTACCACGCAGAAAAAATCAGCACATACACTGCTGTGGGCTGTGGCTTTGTAGACGGCGATATTGAACTGCTGTACATAAAAGAATAATTTTTGGGCGGTGTACAGCAGTATACCGCTTTTGTTTATATCTGAAGCATACATAAAAGGAGAATATATGATTTTTAAAAGGCGCTCACCACTGGAAAAGGAACTGCAGAAACTCAATGCAGAAGAGGAAAAATATATAGCATCACGCCGGGAAAAACAGCCCGGCAGACTGACACAGCTGCTGCAGGACAAAGTGCCCCGGGGGCTGCAGTCCACCCTGGACAAAGCTTTTGCCACTGCCTTCACCCTTATTTTTGAAAAAGGCACAGCTGTGATAGACAAAACCTACAATAAGCAGAGGACAGAGCAGGAGTATATGATAAACGAATACACCGCTCTGGTGAAAAACAACAGAAAACCGCTTAAAAATGTGAGAAAAAATGCAAAAAAAGCAGCAAGGGCAAATGTGGCGCTCAGCAGTATCAGCGGCACCGGTCTGGGCCTGCTGGGTATAGGTATACCGGATATAGCGGTTTTTACCTCCCTTATGCTGAAAAGTGTTTATCAGACAGCGGCAAACTACGGCTTTGAATACGAAAGCTATTCAGAGCGCCGTTTTGTGCTCACACTTATACAGGCCGCGGTGTCAAAAGGCAGACAGCTGGAAAAACTGAACAGCGAAACAGACAGCTTTATCCGCACAGGCCACTGGCCGGATGATACGGATATACAGACACTGATACAGCAGACATCGGCAACCCTTTCTGCAGAGCTTCTGTATATCAAATTCCTCCAGGGCATACCGGTGGCAGGTGCCGCAGGTGGCGGCTACAATCTGGTGTATATGCAGCGGGTTTCAAAATATGCGGAACTGAAATACCGCCGCCGTTTTCTTATGCGCCGGGCAGACCTGGGCATGCCGCTGTAGGCGAAATCTGTAAGATTTTGCAGTAAGACGCCTGCCGACATTTTTCCCGTTGAATACCCTGTGCAAAAATGCTAACATTACAGTGGTTAATAGAGATGATTGTCAAACTGTGCATAAAAATATTTTATGTAGGAGAATAAATATGAACGACAATCTTAAACTCTTGTTTTGTGAATCAAATCCCCGGATAAACGACGCTGCAAAGCTGTTTTT
>JAFQAF010000109.1 GCA_017400025.1 Oscillospiraceae bacterium | reverse complement strand
CGGAAGGTAAAGTAGGCATACGCCTTACGGGTGGAACGGCCCACACGGCCGCGTATCTGGTAAAGCTGTGCCAGGCCCATTCTGTCTGCATCTTCAATAACAAGGGTGTTGGCGTTTGAAACGTCTATGCCGGTTTCGATAATTGTGGTGCAGACAAGAATATCGATTTCGCCGTTCATAAGCTGCTGCCATACTGCAGAAAGGGTTGCTTCGTCCATTTTGCCGTGGGCAACACCGATTCTTGCCTGGGGCACCATACGCTGTACACGCTGGACGCAGAGGTCTATTGTTTCCACGCGGTTGTGCAGGTAATAGCACTGGCCGCCGCGGTTCAGCTCCCTGTTCAGTGCAGAAGCAATTATACTTTCGTTGTATTCGCTTACATAGGTTTCAATAGGTATTCTGTCTACTGGCGGCTGTTCAATGGTGGACATATCCCTGATGCCGTTGAGAGCCATGGAGAGGGTGCGTGGGATAGGTGTGGCGGAAAGTGTGAGCACATCCACACCGGTGAAGCCTTCCACTAGTTTTTCCTTGTGGGCAACGCCGAAACGCTGTTCCTCATCTATGATAACCAGGCCCAGGTTTTTGAACTTTACACTTTTCTGTATAAGGGCGTGAGTGCCGATAACAATATCTGCCACGCCGTCATTTATATCCCTGATGGTCGCCTGGCGCTGTTTTGGTGTACGGAAACGGGAAAGCAGCTGGATATTCACCGGGAAGTTTTCCATTCTCTGTACAAAAGTGTTGAAATGCTGCCAGGCCAGCACAGTGGTAGGCACAAGTATGGCCACCTGCTTGCCGCTCATAACAGCCTTGAAGGCGGCACGGACTGCCACCTCTGTTTTGCCTACACCAACGTCGCCGCAGAGCAGGCGTTCCATAGGGTAGGCGGACTCCATATCCCTTTTGATTTCGGATATGGCTTTCAGCTGGTCTTCGGTTTCTTCGTAAATAAACCTGGCCTCAAAGTCCCTCTGCCATTCTGTGTCCGGGTCGTGGGAAAAGCCTCTGGCTTTTTCACGCCGGGCATAGAGTTGTATCAGTTCTTTTGCCATTTCCTGGGTGGCTTTTCTGGCTTTCTGCTTTGTTCTGTTCCAGCTTTCGCCCCCAAGCTTTGAAAGGGTTACCTTTTCATCGTCCTTTGCATAGGTGTAGCGGCTGATAAGGTCCAGCTGTGTTACCGGCACATAGAGGCTGTCTTTGCCGGCAAACTTTATCAGCAGGTAGTCTTTTGTGATTCCCTGCATGCTGACGTTGTGGATGCCGTCATAAACACCTATGCCGTAGTTCTGATGTACAACATAGTCACCCCTTGAAATCTGGTCGATGGAGGTAAGGGCGTTTTTGTCTTTTTTCTTCTGTTTCTGTGAGGATACATTCCGCTTCTGGCCTGTTATCAGCCGCAGTTTCTGCAGCGGCAGTTCAAAACCCTGCCGTGTGCGGCCGGGGGCAACAGCTACTGTGCCCGGCTTCAGCTGTGTATCCTTTTCAATATATATTGCATCAAAGCCCATATCCTGCAGGTCCGCTGCCAGAGTCCGGGCTGATTTCGGCGTACCCGCCAGGATAACTGTCTTATAGCCCTGGTTCACAAGGTTTGCCACATCTTCCTGCAGTACCCTGTATTCACCGCCCCAGCCTGCCATGGCGTGGCAGGAAACAGAGATAATCTGTGAAAGGGCAAAGTCTGCAGTGGTGCGCACAAAGTCCTCTGCCACCACAGTAGGTGACTGTCTGAACTGTGAAACAAGATAGGTCTGCGGGGCAAAAAATTCATCCATGCCCTTTGCCAGCAGATTTTCCTCCAGCAGGGCTTCAATATCCTTTGAGGACTGCCACAAGGTGTTGGCATAGCTTTCCTTTACTGCTGTCCAGTCATCCAGGAATATTATGGGGTTGTCCATATAGTCAAAGAGCGTTGCCTTTGTGTCATAGCAGATGGATATGTATTTATCCATTGACCGTGGTATCATGCCGTTTTCCAGAGTGATAACCTCTTTTTCAGTGGCTGTGTCAAAATACTCCCTCTGCTTTGCGGTAAGGCTTTTTCTGAAACCGTGAATTGCATTGAGGGCAATTTCACAGTCAGTAAACAGCACCTCTTTCACCGGTGAAATATGCACTTTTTTAATCTGTTCAAGACGGCGCTGTGACTCAAGGTCAAAGGTGTTTATCCTGTCTATCTCATCCCCCCACAGCTCAATGCGGACAGGGTAAGGCATATCCGGTGTATAAAGGTCTATGATGTCACCGCGGACGGCGAACTGGCCGGCGCCTTCTACCATTTCACGGCGGATATAGCCGGCATTTACAAGCCTCTGCACAAATTCATCCCTGTGCAGTATATCTGTATCCTTTACAGTCAGTGTGTTTTCAAGGAATTTCTCCCTTGGCATGGTGTACATCAGTGCGGCTTCCACCGGGCTGACAACTATTTTCGCACTGCCGCCGACCAGGTTGCCCAGGGTCTTTATCCTGCGGTATTCATACTCGCGGGAAAAGCTTTCCAGCGGGCGGAGGGTCAGGTCACGGGTGGAAAAAGCCTGTGCACCTTCTGTGAAAAAAGATATATCGTCTGTGAGACGGCTGGCAGAGCGTTCGTCCTTGGTAAGCACCAGGACTTTGCGGTCTGTCATGCTGCTGACGGCAGCAACAAAAGCCCGACGCGCTGTACGGGAAAGGCCGAAAAGCGCAACAGGCTGTCTGTAATTGTTTATTTCTTCCATAAGGCGGGAAAATTCGCCGGTGCGGATTATCTCCTGTAAAAGCAAAACTGCCTCCTGCTGTGTGGATTCACTGTGTTTATATACACAGTATAATTCAACAATGGGTATGTAAAATGTTTAAAAATATCTGTTTTTTCTTTT
>JAFQAF010000108.1 GCA_017400025.1 Oscillospiraceae bacterium | reverse complement strand
CTGGACCCATACAGAATGATGACCAGCCGCAGTGAGTACAGACTTTACCTGCGCCAGGACAATGCTGACGAAAGACTGACACCGCTGGGCCGTGAAATAGGTCTGGTAGATGACGAAAGATGGGAATACTACAACCATGTGCTGGATGTGAAGAATAAAGAAATTGAAAGACTGTCCACAATCACAATTAAGCCGGGCCAGGTGAAGGAACTGCTGGAAAGCAAGGGTCTGCCACCGCTTTCAACCGGTGTGAGGGCAAATGAATTCCTTAAACGCCCACAGATTTCTTACCGTGAGCTGGTGAAAATCATCGGTGAAGGTGAAGGCGTGACAACCTTTATCGGCGACAAGGTGGAAGTTGATGTGAAGTATGACGGCTATGTAAAACGTCAGATGGCACAGATTGAACAGACAAAGAAGCTGGAAAAGACAATTATTCCTGCTGACATTGACTACAGCAAAATGAAAGGCCTGCGCATGGAGGCAAGAGAAAAGCTGATTAAGATTAAACCTGCCAACGTTGGCCAGGCAAGCCGTATTTCCGGTGTAAGCCCAAGTGATATTTCTTCACTGCTGCTGGAACTGAAAATGCGCGATATGAAAAAGTAATATTTATATTACATAAAATACCGGGGACGGTGGAATATCGTCCCTTTATATAGACTGATTAGGAGATTTATATGATAGACAGAATCCGTTTTGTACAGACTCTGAAAAAATATGATATAGAACTGACAGAAACACAGCTGGACCAGCTGGACAAGTATGCTGAAATACTGGTGGATTACAACGAAAAGGTGAATCTGAAAGCTATTACTGACCCGCAGGGCATTGAAGAAAAGCATTTTCTGGACAGCCTGCTGTTTGCAAAAAATCCGCTGGTTAAAGGCAAAGTGGCTGACGTGGGCACCGGGGCAGGCTTTCCGGGTATTGTGACAAAGATTTACAAGCCGGAAATTGACCTGACATTGATTGAACCTACCGGTAAGCGCTGCACATTCCTGCAGTATGCACTGGATACACTGGGCCTGGAGGGCAGTGTGGTGAAGGAAAGGGCAGAGGAAGCCGCCAGAAAACAGTGGAGAGAGCAGTTTGATGTGGTGACAGCCCGTGCTGTGGCCGATATGAGAGTGCTGAGCGAATACTGCATACCACTGGCAAAGGTGGGCGGATACTTTATAGCAATGAAGGGTGACGGGGAAAAGGAACTGACACCTGCTATGAAAGCCATAGAAAAGCTGGGCGGCAAGTATGAAAGCATGGAAACTTTCTCACTGCCGGACGAATCAAAGCGCTGTCTGATTATTTCCAGAAAAGCAAAGGAAACACCAAAGGTTTACCCACGCAACGGCGGCAAAATAGCAAAAGCACCATTATAATCACGGTTTAGACTGCAAAAGCAGTTTAAATAAATAAGGCGGGAAACAGCCACAGGGGATTCTGTGGCTGTTTTCATTTGCAGAAATTTATTCCGGCGGCAGGGCAGGGAATGATATGTTCCACGTGGAACAGACGAATTTATAATAATTTTACATATTTTATTTAAATATGACGTATTTTATATTTATATCCCACTTTTTCTGTGATAAAATAGAAAAAAGGAGTGAGATTATGAAGAAAACAGTTTGTATACTGCTGGCGGCTGTGATGATACTGCTGGGCGGCTGCGGAAAGAAAGAAATTAACATTATAAGAAATGAAGAGGCCATTAAACCGGCCCGGCTGGCTGTGCCGGCAGAGCTGGAGGGGCACGACTATGTGCAGCTGCTGTCTTTTGACGGGGCAAACGGCATATTTGCAGTGAACAGGGAAGATGCCCACAGAGACGGCCAGGAAACTGCAGAGCTGGTGGTTTATGATGTACATAAAGAAAAGACAGTGCAGTATCTGACAGTCAATCTGAAAAACGGCACTGTAACCGATGCTATGAAGCAGGGTGACTGGCTGTATTATGTGGAGCACTACTTTGATGAGGGAAAATACATTCTGAAAGCCAACAACGGCCTGGAAACAGTGCAGCTGCTGGAAACTGTGACAGACAGAGGCTATGAAACAGGTATCTACTTTGAAGAGGTGGAAGGCGGTTTCCTTGTGTGCAGTGCAAAGGCCGATATTGAAAATGAAAGGTATGTGTACAGTTTCTACACATTATCAGAAGATGGGCCGGAACTGAAGGGACCGGAAAATCTCCACAATTACAGCTCAAATATGGAAATGAAGATACTTGACGTGGAATTTGACCGGGAAAACAATGATGAAAACCACGAATTGGACCTGTGGGAGTATTCTATAGAAGATGACAGCAAGATTTTTGTCTACAAATGGGACGGCTCAATGCGAGAAACTGTATTTATGGGGCCTGCGCTGCCTGCCGGCTTTGTAAATGTGATGGGGGACTATGTGTTCCATTACTCTGAAAACACTGCCAACGGAGGCAGCTATATGATGCTGACTGTAACTGATACAGTGAACAATACCAGCCGGGATATAGATTTTGTGGATATGCAGAGCTTTGTTTCCATAAACGACAGCTATGCAGTTTACAAATACGGCACACCTGATGTTAATATAGTACAGATAGAAATCAGCGGCAGGGATATAACATTTACACCGGTGGATATTGACTTCAGTGATGTTACAAGACAGAATATTGCCACCAGCCGGGACAACTGCCTTATAAAGGTGCAGAGAATGGACAAGCCGGAAGTTGAACTGTACCTGCTGAAGTAAAGTTCCACGTGGAACAATTCAAATATTTATAATTGTCAAATAAACACAAAAGGCACTCATTACGAGTGCCTTTTGTGCGGTTAACAGAGTGATTGTCCACTGTGGGTTATACTGATTGATGTTTTTTGGGTACTGTGACAGAATAGTGGATGTAGTTTTCGTCCTCTTTCTGCCGGTACCCGGCGTTTATGCCTGCGGACTGCATCAGCTTCACAGCCTTTGTAATGGTGTTTGTAAAGATGCGGATGTCCTTTATATTTATTTTGGTGGTTTGCCGGTGTTTCTGTTTGGGGGAGAGAATGGAATTTACATATCTGTCCGTCCGGCTGACGTTGAGATTGTTGCGGATTATGTAATCCAGGGCCTTGTCCTGCTTTTCCCGAGGCAGGCGTGATATTGCACGGGCGTGGCGCTCAGTAAGGTTGAAAGCCAGTATTTTCATCTGCTGCTCCTTGGAAAACTGCAGCAGTTTCAGCTTGTTGGCCACTGCAGGCTGGCTGAGTGAAAGCTTCTGCCCTACGGCGGACTGGGTGAGGTTAAGATTTGTCATCAGTGACTGTATGGCCATGGCCTGCTCGAAAAAATTCAAATCCTCACGCTGAAGGTTTTCTATCACCGCCAGCACAGCCACTTCCTCTTCGGTTTTGTCCAGCAGTATCACCGGCACTGTTTCCAGCCCGGCTTTGCCGGCGGCCAGCAGGCGGCGGTGGCCTGCAATCAGCTGATATTTTCCGTCCGGCAGGCGGGTGGCTGTAAGGGGCTGCAGTATGCCGTTTTCCTTTATATTGTCTGACAAATCCTGCAAAGCCTGCTTGTTCAGCAGCTTGCGGGGCTGGTATGGGCAGGGAAGAATTTCTGATGTGGGTATCTGGATTACTGTGTTATATTCGGGTTTTGTCCTGAAAGCTGAGCTGAACATATAATTACTCCTTTCCTTTGATTACAGAATATCATAAAGAAAAAATAAAATAAATCTTTAAATATCGCAGGAAAAATTATATTTTTACATTATTTTGTAAAAATATTGTCAGATGCTGTAAAAATAGGCAGAAGGGTGGGGGATAGCAGGATTTTTTGTGGAAAAGTAACCGGTATAAAAATGAAACAGATTTACAGAGAAAAATAAAAATGTTCCACATGGAACAAAAAATTACTCTTTAAAAACCGGCAATGGTGTGTTAAAATAATAAATACACAGATTATTGAAAAAGGTGGGGTTAAATTGGCAAAAGTAATTGCTGTTGCAAACCAGAAAGGCGGCGTGGGCAAAACCACAACTGCTGTGAATATAGCATCCTGCATAGCGGCAAAAGGCAAAAGAGTGCTGCTGGTGGACCTGGACCCCCAGGGCAATACCACTTCTGCATACGGCATTATGAAAAGAGGGCTGGAACATTCCACCTATTCTGTAATTCTTGACAACGACAATATCCGCAGTGCAATTGTAAAGACAAAGTACAAAGTGGACGTGCTGCCATCTTCCACAAAGCTGGCAGGTGCAGTGGTGGAACTGGTGGAAATGGAAAACCGCCACGCCAGACTGCGCACAGCACTGAACAGGGTGAACGATGACTATGATTTTATCTTTATAGACTGCCCGCCGGCGCTGGACCTGCTGACAATCAATGCACTTTCCGCCGCTGACACAGTGCTGGTGCCTATCCAGTGCGAATTCTTCGCTCTTGAGGGCCTGTCTGAACTGATGAACACAATAAGGCTGGTAAAGCAGCATTACAACAAGTACATTGATATTGAGGGTGTACTGCTGACAATGTATGATGCACGCCTTAACCTGACACTGCAGGTGGTGGCAGAGGTGAAGAAATACTTTCCCAACAAGGTCTACAAGACCACTATTCCAAGAAATGTACGTCTTTCAGAGGCACCGTCCTTCGGTGAGCCTATAAATTTCTACGACCCGGCCTCAAAGGGTGCAAAGAGCTATATGGAGCTGGCTGATGAAGTGCTTTCACAGAACAGATAATCCGGATATGTTATTATATATAATGTATAATTAAAAGGATTAAAAATAGTTTAAAACATCAAAATAATACTAAAAGACTTGTTATTATTCTGTTAAAGTAGTATTATATTAAGGTGTAGATACTTTAAAATGTATTCTTGAAAAATACATCTGTATTTATGTAAATCTGTAAAGAGAAAGGAAGATGCCCATGGCAAAGAGAAATACCGGACTGGGGAGAGGGCTGGATTCGTTGTTTTTATCCAGCGAACAGCAGATTTCGGATGCCTCGGCATCCACAGTAAAACTTTCAGACATAGACGTAGACCCCGCACAGCCGAGAAAGACTTTTGAAACACAGAGCCTGGAACAGCTGAGCCGGTCAATAGCTGAGCACGGTGTGCTGCAGCCTATCGTGCTGATGCCAAACGGCATTGGACGATATAAAATAATTGCAGGCGAAAGACGTTTCCGCGCTGCCCGTATGGCAGGCCTTACCGAAATACCTGCAATTGTAAAGGATGTTTCAACCCAGAGCGCAAAGGAAATTGCACTGATTGAAAACCTGCAGAGGGAAGACCTGGACCCTGTGGAAATAGCACTGGGCTATAAAAGCCTGATGGAAAGCTTTAATCTGACACAGGACGAAATCAGCAAAAAGCTGTCTATCCCGCGTTCTTCCATTGCAAACAGTTTAAGAATACTGAACCTGCCGGAAAATATTCTGGGTATGGTGAAGGAAGGCAGAATCAGCCTGGGCCACGCAAAGGTGATACTGTCTGTGGAAGATGAAAAAATGCAGACAGAGCTGGCTGTGCAGACAGCGGAAAGAAACCTGTCTGTAAGACAGTGCGAACTGCTGGCAAAAGCCATGCAGAAAGGCCCGAAACAGAAAAAAGCCCCTAATCTGCCGCCTATAGTGAGGGAGGTGGAAATAGCCCTGCAGGAAATGCACGGCACACCGGTGAAAATCACCTACAAGGACGGCAAGGGCACATTAAACATTACTTTCAATAGTCAGGAACAGCTGATGGAACTGGCTAATATGCTTGAAAAGAAATAAAAGGAGATTAAAATGTTAGACATCAAATTTGTCCGCGAAAATCCAGAAATCGTAAAGGAAAACATCAAAAAGAAATTCCAGGATGAAAAACTGCCAATGGTAGACGAAGTTATCGAACTTGACGCTGCCCGCCGCGACATCCAGGGTAAGAGAGACGCTCTGCGTGCTGAAAGAAACAAGCTGTCCAAAGAAAACGGCCCACTCTTCGGCGCACTGAAAAAAGCTGCAACAGACGCAGAAAAAGCTGAAATCCAGGCAAAAATCGATGCAAACATGGCTGCTGTAAAAGCTGATGAAGATGAGCTGACAGCACTGGAAACAAAACAGGCGGAACTGGAAGAAAGAATCCAGACAATCATGTACACACTGCCAAACATCATCGACCCATCTGTACCAATCGGCCGTGATGACTCTGAAAACGTAGACGTTCAGCACTTCGGTGACAACGTTGTGCCGGAATGGGAAATTCCATACCACGCTGACATCCTTGACAGCCTGGGCGGTATTGACCTTGAATCCGCAGGCCGCGTAGCAGGCTCCGGTTTCTACTACCTTCTCGGCGATGTAGCACGTCTGCACGAAGCTGTTCTGGCTTATGCACGTGACTTTATGATCGGCAAAGGCTTCACATACGTTATCCCTCCATTTATGATGCACGGCAACGTTGTAAAAGGCGTTATGTCCTTCCCGGAAATGGAAGCTATGATGTACAAAATTGAAGGCGAAGACCTTTACCTCATCGGTACATCCGAACATACAATGATCGGCCGCTTTATCGACCAGACTCTGGACGGCGCAAAACTGCCTTTGACACTGACATCCTACAGCCCATGTTTCAGAAAAGAAAAAGGCTCCCACGGTATTGAAGAACGTGGTATCTACCGCGTACATCAGTTTGAAAAACAGGAAATGATCGTTATCTGCAAACCTGAAGATCATATGGAATGGTACAACAAAATGTGGAACTACTCTGTAGAACTGTTCCGCAGCCTGGAAATCCCTGTTCGTCAGCTGGAATGCTGCTCCGGTGACCTGGCAGACCTGAAAGTTAAATCCTGCGATATCGAAGCATGGAGCCCACGTCAGCAGAAATACTTTGAAGTATGTTCCTGCTCCACACTGGGTGACGCACAGGCACGCCGTCTGAACATCAAATACAAAGATGAAGAAACAGGCAAAACACAGCTGGCTTACACACTGAACAACACTGTAGTTGCTCCTCCACGTATGCTGATTGCATTCCTGGAAAACCACCTGCAGGCTGACGGTTCTGTATACATCCCAGAAGTTCTCCGTCCATACATGGGCGGCCTGGAAAAAATCGAAAAAGTTAAATAATTTTCGGTTCTGACAGCTGACAATTAAATAGTCTGAAGACACTCCCCCGCTGGACACAGTACGGACCTTTACGGTTTCCTAAACAATGCTGGGGGGTGTTTTTTTGCTACGCAAAAAAACACCCGTGCCGGAACGCGGCGTAGCTGCCAGCCGGTGATGGCAGAGCCATCATGTCAGCGGCGTCATGCTGACAAGGCGTATTGGAGGCAATTTATTGCCGACCAGGTGCAAATTCCTGCGCTGATGATTTGCAGGCAAGGCAAAGGGAAGGCAGGGTGACCTGCATACTGAGCGTAGCAAAAAAACACCCGTGCCGGTAAGCGAAGCGACGGAATGGTGTTTCACAAAGTGAAACAGGGCGAGCCGGTCCTGTGAGGCCAATGGGGCCGCGGAAGTGAAGCAAAGCGGAACGACCGTGCGCAAATGCCGAGAGGCGTCACCGAGGCAAGGCAGAGGGAAGGCAGGGAGACTGCGGAAAGTTTACACTTTATCCATATATATTTAATGCTTGAAAATTGACGATAGGATTATAAAAAGGTATAATATAACATAAGTAAGTATGCGCATTTTAAGGTAAAGGTGATATTATGAAAGCACTTGTAGGATATACCGGTTTTGTGGGCAGCAATCTGGCTGCCAGCGGAGAGTTTGAGGGACTGTACAATTCAAAGAATGTGCAGGAGGCCTATGGCACCTGCCCGGATATTCTTTATTATTCCGGTGTGCCTGCGGCAAAGTTTATCGCCAATAAGTTCCCGCAGCAGGATATGGAGATTATGGAAGCTGCTGTGGAGAACATCAGAAAGATAAACCCCAAAAAGCTGGTGCTGATTTCCACTGTTGATGTGTACAAAGAGCCAAACGGCAGGGACGAGGACAGCCCTATGGAAACAGATGGGCTGGCGGCCTACGGCGCAAACAGACTGTGGCTGGAAAGCAAAGTGAGGGAAATGTACCCGGACTGCCTGATTGTGCGCCTGCCGGGGCTTTACGGAAAAAATATAAAGAAAAACTTTATCTACGACTATATAAACTATATTCCGGCACTGCTGAACGAGGGCAAAATGGCAGAGCTTTCTGCAAAGGAGCCACAGCTGAAGGAATTCTACAGCCTGCGTGAGGATGGCTTCTGGGCTGTGAAAACAGACATCGACCGCCCGGCCCTGAAAGCGCTGTTTAAAAAGGTGGGCTTCTCTGCGCTGAATTTTACAGACAGCAGGGGACAGTTTCAGTATTACAATCTGAAATATTTATATGAAAATATACAGACTGCAATAGATAACAACATAAAACTGCTGAATATAGCCACCCAGCCTATAGAAATAGGCACTCTCCACAGGGTACTGACCGGGGAGGACTTTGTAAACGAAGTGGCCAGTGTGCCGCCTCTGTATGATTTCCGCACAAAGCACGCAGAGCTTTTTGGCGGCAGGGACGGATATATACAGACTGCAGAGTTTGTTTACAGCGATATCAAAAAATTTGTTGAGGAATTTATATGAAATATTCAATTTCAAATATAGCCTGGAGCCGGGAGCACGACGGCGAAATGTATGCTTTTCTGAAAGAGCAGGGTATAGAAGGGCTGGAAATAGCACCTACACGCCTGTTTGAAAAGCCTTATGACAATCTGGAAATGGCCCACGAATATGCAGTGATGCTGAAAAACAAATACGGGCTGACTGTTTCCAGCATGCAGAGTATATGGTACGGTGTGCAGCAGAGTATTTTCGGCACTGACCGGGACAGACAGTACCTGCTGGATTACACAAAGAAGGCAATTCTCTTTGCCCAGGCAATGGGGATTAAAAACCTGGTGTTCGGCTCTCCGAGAAACAGAAATATGCCCGATGGCGACAGAGTACGGCAGATGGAAACTGCAAAGGCATTTTTCAGAGAGCTGGGGGACTTTGCCGCAGACCACGGCACAGTGCTGGCCATTGAGCCAAACCCGGTGATTTACAATACAAACTTTCTCAACTTCACAAAGGACGCCTGCGAATTTGTAAAGGAAGTGGGCAGTGAAGGGCTGAAGGTAAATGTGGATATGGGCACTGTGATTTACAACAAAGAAAACCCTCACCTGGTAAAAACCTACAAGACAGTTATCAATCATATTCATATTTCAGTGCCGCACCTTGAGGCTGTAGGCCCCTGCAGGGAGTACACAACACTGAAAAAGGTGCTGAGCAAGATTGAATATGACGGATACCTTTCAATCGAGATGAAAAATCAGAACGATATTGAAAAGGTAAAACAGGCCGTTCTGTTCCTTAAGGAGGCATTCTGATGACTTACAGAAATATTCACGGCGTACCGGATTTTGACTGTGTGGAATACAGCGGCAGAAACACAAAATACTGCCTCTGCATACCTATTATAAATGAAAAGGACAATATCAGGCTGGAGCTGATGCGTGCCAGAATGAACAAGGTGCACACTCTGGTGGATATTATCATCTGTGACGGCGGCTCTACAGACGGCAGCACAGAGGAAGATATGATGAGAGCCCTGGGTGTGAACACCCTGCTGACAAAGCGCGGCCCGGGCAAACAGGGCGCACAGCTGCGCATGGGCTTTTACTGGGCACTGAAGCGCGGCTATGAAGGTATCATCACCATTGACGGCAACAACAAGGACTCTATCGAGGACGTGGCAAAGTTTATAGAAAAACTGGAGGAAGGCTATGACTTTGTTCAGGGCAGCCGCTTTATTGCCGGCGGCCAGGCTGTGAACACACCGCTGTCCCGCCATCTGGCTGTGAAGTTTATCCACGCCCCGGTAATTTCACTTACCGCCCGCGAAAGGTTCACAGACACCACAAACAATTTCCGCGCCTATTCAAAGCGCTATCTCACACACCCCAAGGTACTGCCTTTCAGAAATGTGTTCAGAACCTATGAACTGCTGGCCTACCTTTCCACCCGTGCCAGCCAGCTGGGCCTGCGCACCTGCGAAGTGCCGGTGACACGCGCATACCCAAATGACGGCAAGATACCTACAAAAATCAGCCCTCTGAAAGGCAATTCAGAGCTGATGAAGATACTGCTGGCAAACGCTGCAGGCAGATATAATCCGAAGTAGAGAGCTGATATCAGACGGCAATATGTAAAGGTAGCCTTTGTCTGAAGCCAAAGGACATACCGATTGCTGCAGGCAAATGGTATCAAAGATAATGTATTAAAATAATTCCTAATAAAAGGTTTACAATGAACTACGATAAAATTATAATCGGCGCAGGGCTTTACGGCCTTTACAGCGCTGTATACTGCGGAAAAAAAGGGGAAAGCATACTGGTGCTGGAATGTGACAGTGTGCCTTTTGCCCGTGCCACATATATAAACCAGGCCCGTGTGCATATGGGTTATCATTACCCCCGCTCACTGTCCACAGCAGGCAAAAGCCGCGGCTATTTTGACCGCTTCTGCCGGGATTATCCGGAAAGCATAAAGGATGACTTTACAAAGATTTATGCCACATCAGCCAATTTTTCCTGGACTGACAGAGAGCAGTTTGAAAAGTTCTGCCGTGATACAAACATCCCCTGCGAGACAATTTCAAACACAAAATATTTCAAAGAGGGCATGTGTGACGGCACTTTTCTTACAAAGGAATACACCTATGACTGGGCCATTCTCCGCGACCTGCTGCTGAAAGACCTGGACACAATGGACAATGTGACAATCCGCTATGACAGCTTTATCACTGCCATTGATTCAGATGAAGAAAACTATACTATTACTCTGAAAGACGGGGCAAAGTTCACTGCGCCTTATGTGCTGAACTCCACCTACGCCAGCGTAAATCAGATAAATTCCCTGGCAGGCTTTGAAACTTTCCCTATCAAATACGAGCTGTGCGAAATCATTCTCTGCAAGATAAATGACGAACTGCGTGATGTGGGCATCACTGTTATGGACGGGCCGTTTTTCTCAATTATGCCTTTCGGCAAGACAGGCTACCATTCACTGACCAGTGTTACCTTTACCCCTCACGTTACCTGCTATGACAAGCTGCCGACCTTTGAGTGCCAGAAAGGCCTGGAGGACTACTGCACACCACAGCATCTGGGCAACTGCAACAACTGCCCTCACAAGCCAGAAAGCGCCTGGGGCTATATGTCACAGCTGGCCAGAAAATATCTGAAGGACGAGTTCCGGTTTGAATATTCACATTCCCTTTTCTCAATGAAACCTATTCTCAAAATGAGCGAAATAGATGACAGCCGCCCTACACTGGTAAAGGTTTTCAACAAAAAGCCTGCCTTTGTCAGCGTGCTGTCCGGCAAAATAAATACAGTTTACGATTTACAGGAGGTGCTGGACGGTGAGCTTGAATAAAGAAAAAAACTTCGTTTCAGCGGTGGTTTATTTATACAACGATGAAAACAGCGTAGGCGGTTTTCTCAATACAGTAAACAGTGTTCTGAAAGAAAATTTTGAAAAATATGAAATTGTCTGTGTGAATGACTGCTCCACTGACAATACCGTAAAGGCTGTGGAGGCTTTCTGTGAAGAAAACAGCGTAAAAAGCCTGACACTTATCAACACCAGCTTTTTCCAGGGTGTGGAAAGTGCAATGGTTGCCGGGGTGGATATTTCCATCGGTGACTTTGTGTTTGAATTTGATTCCTGCCTTGTGGATTACAGTGAAGATATGATTATGTCTGTTTACCGCAAAAGCCTGGAGGGCAACGATGTGGTTTTTGCCGTGCCGAAGGGTGCAGGCAGAACAACTTCAAAGCTGTTCTACAGCCTGTTCAACCGCTTTTCCGATATGCAGTACAAAATCAAGACACAGCGTTTTTCAATCATCAGCCGCCGTGGCATCAACCGTGTCAAATCCATGGGCGTGAAAACAGTCTACCGCAAGGCGGTGTATGCTTCCTGCGGCCTGCCGGTGGCAGACTTTGACTACACACCGGAAACAGCGCTGAAATCTGCCGACACACAGAAAGCTGTAAAACAGGAACTGGCCCTCAACAGCCTTATCCTGTTTACAGACATCGGCTACAAAATCAGCATCACACTTTCCTTTATGATGGCAGCGGTGCTGATGCTGGCAGGCATCTACACAGTGGTTATCTTCCTTTCAGCCAACCCTGTGGCCGGCTGGACCACCACTATGCTGGTTATATCCTTCGGCTTCTTCGGCCTTTTCCTGCTGCTGGCCTTTGTGCTGAAATACCTTTCACTTATCCTTAACCTGGTATTCACCAAGAAACAGTATGTTGTAGAAAGTATAAGAAAGATTACAAAATAATACAAATTTCAATATTTACAGTGATTATTACATTTTGTAGTAATCACTGTTTTTATTTATGTCCCGGCAGTCCGTAAAAAACGATTTTAAAAGATTGGTATATACTGTATTTCTGACGGAAGAAGATTTCAAACGGACGAAAGGTTTTTGTCATTATATATTATATGAATTATATTATATATAAGGGCCACACTTTACAGAGGTGATGTTGTGTTCAGGGTAATGCCGGTGACAAGGATTGCTGCAGCGGCTGCAGGCGGGGCAGCAGTGGCGCTGCTGCGGGCAATGGGGGCGGACAGCTTTGTCCTGTTGATTGGGGCGGCGGTGGCGGTGTGGTTTCAGTTTTATCTGCAGGGGTTAAGGGTGACTGTAGCCGGCGGCCTGCTGATAAAGCGGACCGGGAATATTTTCAACAGAAGGCTGGTGCTGGTGTTGAAAAATATCAGCGCCGTCCATACTGTATCCCTGCACCCGGGGCTGCCGGCTCTGATAAGGGTTTTTTACCCGGACAGGGATTTTCTTATTGTGGGCCTTACAGGCCGCCAGGCAGCTGTTATTGAAAAAGCGGTGAAACAGTCTGTCTCACTGTCTTGACAGCCGGCAAATCTCTTTAATATAATAATGTATATTATATAACGGATTTTTGCGGGAGCTGCAGAGTCCGGCCGGGGGTGCCCGGTGTTGTTATAGGATAAGGAGATTGATTATGGATTTCTATGTAACAGAGAAAGTTTTTGAAAAAATGCCCAATGCCTGCTTTGGCCTTGTAAGCGTAAAAGGTGTGGACAATTCCCGTGGCTATGATTTTATAGACTCTATGCTGGACGAAAGCATTGCTTCCTGCGAAGCACATTTTGAAGGCAAGGTTGTAAAGCAGGAAAAAGAGCTGGCACCTTACCGCACTGCTTTTCAGAATATCGGTATCAACCCAAATAAGTTTATGAGCAGTATCGAAGCACTGCTGACCCGTATCGCCAAGAAAAAAGGTATGCCCCACATCAATGCGGTGGTGGACCTGGGCAATGCAATTTCCCTCAAATACTATCTGCCGGTGGGTGCCCATGACCTGAACACTATGGACGGTGAGTTCTGCGTGCGCACAGCCACAGCAGAGGACACCTTCCTGCCTTTCGGCGCAGAAGAAAGAGAACCGGTGGATGTTGATGAGGTAGTTTACGCCACAGGCACAAAGGTGCGCACACGCCGCTGGATATGGCGCCAGAGCGAAGAGGGCAAAATCGGTGACGATACCACAGAGCTGCTGTTTATTCTGGATGGCTTTACAGATAATCTGGACCGGATTCTGGCCGCCCGCGCAGAGCTGGAAGATATTCTGAAAAACAAAATGGGCTGCAGAACAAAGCCAGGTCTTATAGATAAAGACAACCGTGTGTTCTCCATGGACATAGAATAGCATATTG
>JAFQAF010000107.1 GCA_017400025.1 Oscillospiraceae bacterium | reverse complement strand
GGCACTCCATTAGTCCTTGGGAATGTTTCATTACCCGGACCTGGGTCTTCCATATCTGCAGAAGTTGCACTTTCTGCAGGTGTGAAGTTTGAGGACAGGTAGTGCATATATCTGTTAGAGTTTGCAGAAGCCTGAGTGTCAGAGTTATCATTATAATCGTATGCTGCATATCCCAATGTTACAGTGTTGTTTTCTGTATCAATTGTGAAATTACCAGCATCAGCACCGCCAAAAATACCGATAGTATATACTGTTGCACCATGGGTATTTTTTGTGATTCTGGCCTGTTCAATTGCTCTGTCCGCTACTTTATCTGCGTCACCGCTATTACCATAGCTACTACCATCCCAGTCACCATCGTAACCAGGTGCGCCGTCAGTAAATACAATAACTACTTTATTACGCTGGGTTTCTTCTTCGTTATATTTATAGCCTGTTTCAGCATTCAATATACCATTTGCAAGTTCCATACCAAGGTTTACGTATGTACCGCCGCTTGCAGTAAGTTTGCCGCCGATATCATTGTTGTCATCCCAGTCACCATCGCCATTGGCGTCATAGCCTACTGTAGCACGTACAGTATTATGGTCTGCCTGGATATTCATATCCTGCATAGCTTGGGCATAATGCTGCTGTGCGGCATTGGTGTTATTAGCATTGTTTGAATCTCCAGCATTGTAGGTGTATTCACTTGAACCAACAAACAATTCTGTATTATGGAACCTGCCACTATTGCCACTTGTATAGTTACCGCGTCCAAAGCCAACAACAGCTATACGGTGGTTGATATCGTCTGCTGTTCCATAAGCATTGTCTTCACCCTTGGCATCTTCTGCAACGGATTCAACAAAGGTCTGTACAGCTTTCTTAAGAGCTGTAAGACGAACTTCGCCTGCTGTTTCATCAAATGAAGCTGTGTAGTATTTATTCCGAGTAATGTTTGTATTTCTGTTGAATGTTTCGGAATGTTCTGTTCCTGTATTGTCTTTATAAGTGTAAGTATAAGTATAAGTTGTATTACCTTCGTTTTTACTATACAGCTGAATTGCACTATTGGGATTTGTATCCCAATAAGGTGATTCTACTGTGTGGTCATCGCCTTGACTATCTGTATATGTATAGGTATACAATCTATTGTCTTGAGACCCTGTTCTTTCTACATCAACCTTACAGTATTCTCCATATTCATCTAATGCATATAAATTATCAGAATAGTAACGATATAAATTATAGTTATTTGTATTATATGGCGTATACGTTGTTGTAGTTACCTGATCTCTAGTAACTGTAACAGGATACTTACTATTACCATCTTTTACATATATAGGGCTGGAGGTGCCATAGTAGTTCTGTGCATAACCGCTGAGTACAGATTCCTCGTACTCACCCATTTTACCAGTCATAGAACCTGACTGGTCAAGAACCAGAACGATATCTGTAGGGATGGATTTGCGGGTGACAGTAACATTACCTGTTACATAAGCATCCAGACGGACAGTATAGTGTCCGTTTGCATCCGGTGTAGGGGATACATATTTGCTGATAATAAGGCCATTTCCATCAGAATCCTGATTTTCTTCTGCTGCTGTGGCTAAGCCGTAATTATCAAGAGCGAATGTTGACATAGCTGAGCGGGCTGTATATGCTGCAGCCTGGGTAACAGGTGTCTGTCGTAAGTGTGCTACCTGAGTAAAGTTTGTTGCAGGTATAAACACACATTCATCATCCAGATATGTGATAAACACATCTTCTGATTTCACATATTTATACACTTCGTCATTATCATCACTGATAGCTGTTTCCAGTTTCAGCCACATAGAGCCATCATCTGCTGTGTAGTAGATATCGCCTTTAACTTCGTAGTTATTGGCGTTTTCAAATACAAAGGAATCAGCATCCGGGAATGGATTCTGATAAACAGTAACCTGGTCTTTGTTCAGGAAACCTCTCCAGCCTGTTGCATAACCTTCGCCAAAGGCGTCTGTAAATACAAAGTCGGAGAAATTGTCTACAGAAAGATTGAGATTATTGCCTGCATAAACTACAGGACCTATAACTTCTGTTTCACCATCGTGGATATGGTAGATTGCCAGGCCTTTGTTTTCACCCATTGCCAGAGTGTCCTTTGGCAGTTTGATAGTTACATAGTCATCCGGCTGATATTCAGCACCTTTGTAGGAAAGGGTGATATCAAATATTTTTGTTGTTTTACCCAGAGGGTATTTTGATGTATCCAGGGAAATATCGTCCAGGGATTTTTCTGTTACTGTAACAGTAGTGCCTTCCGGCAGTTTACCTGAAACAGTAATGCCTGTTGCAGGGTCTGTTACATCCTGGTCTACTGTAGGGATATATTCTTTAACATCCCGCACATTTACAGCATTGGCAGGCACTGTGCCTATGCCATTGATTGTATTGTACAGTTCGCTGTTAAAGTTTTCATCGCCTTCCACAAGTCTGTATTCAATATAGTATCTGGATGTGGTTTCATCTTTGGATGTCCATTTGGAGTATGCATATACTATATCTTTGTGTGTTACATTTACAGAAACAGCAGCAACGTCTGCGCTGTGGCCCTGATAAAGATTTGCCGGTGTAGCTTTAAACACTACCGGGAATGGTTCGTCATATTCTTCGTATACAAAATCTTCAGAGAAACCAAAGCTGGAGAAGCTGTCTACTGTGATTCTGATATCGCCTGTGATATAACCGTACGGGCCCATTACATCAACAGTGCCGTCATTATGCACGTGATAAACCACATAGAACAGACCATCTTCAAATACGCATATTTCTCTTGGGAAGATAATGGAAACAGAATCTTCCGGCTGATATTCCTGGCCGTCCAGAGTGAGAGTAATATCGTACATAAACATATCTGCATTCAGCGGATATTTGTCCTGGTCGATAGTAACATCATCTTTTGAAAGAGGAACAACAGTCAGCTGTACGCCTTCCGGCAGTCTGCCCTCCACTTTGATACCTGTGGCTTTATCCACCAGCTGCTGCTGCGGAAGCAGTTCGCACTGTGTAATATCTTCATCCTTTACCCATACATAGTACTCATCATTTTCATCTTCGAAACCTTCGTCAAGTTTGCGCCATTTTACATCGTTCTGATCTACAAAATATCTGCTGCTTGTAACACCATATTTTGTTGCATCAGTAAGCATATATGTTCTTGCAGATGGGAAAAGGTCTGTATAAAGGGTAACTGTTTCTTTGTTGAATTTACCCTCTATATCTTCAAGACCGGCCTCTTTGAAAAGGTCTGTGAATACAAATTCGCCGGTGTGATCAATTGACAGATTGAAATTTTTACCGCCGTACATAACAGGGCCAATCATTTCCACCTGTTCATTGTATTCAGAATAAACTACAACACCTGTGCTGCCGTTTATTTCCAGATTGTCTTTTGTGATTTTGATTGTAACATAACCGTCAGGGTCATATTCTGTGCCACCCGGCATAACAAGCTTGATATCGTAAGCTTTTGTTGTTGTGCCAAGAGGATACAGATTTGTGTTTGCAACAAAATCAACAGTTGCAGGGTCCAGTTCTGTTACTTCCAGAGTTACACCTTCCGGCAGGTCACCTTTTACAGTAATGCCAGTGCCGTTTTTGTCTGTAAGAGTCTGGTTGACAGTTGGAATTTCAGGCTCTTCAGCGCCTTTATATTCCTCAACATCTGAACAGAGAACATAAGTGTAGCCTTCACCAAGAGCTTCGAGAATTTCTGCATTTTCACCTGTGTAGTCTTCAATATAGTAAACATACACTGTTTTTGAGCCAACTGTCAGAGTATCTTTGCTGCCAACTATGAGAATATCTTCATTTGTTACATTTACAGTCTTGCTGTAAACCAGGTCTCCATATACTGCATCGTAGAAAGTAAGTGCGCCGGAGCCCACTACTGCTTCTACATCAGCGTCGCCTACCTGTATATCAACAGGCAGTGTAACACCAACTATACCTGTATCGTCATAAGGATAGTACAGGCCTTCGTTAGTATTATATGTGATTTCATTGTAGGCATAGAAATCTGTTGTGCTGTAAATTGAGTATGGTATAAGTGTTGTACCATCTTCAAAAAGGCCTTCACTTACCGGGAATGTAACACCAATACCAGTTTCAGGATGGTATGATTTACCTTCGCCGTCTGTAATTTCTATCTTATAGAAAACAGACTTTTCCCAGATAAGCCAATGCTCTGTCCCCCGCAAAGGTACTGCTTTTTCAATGGAAACAGTTGCATCTGTTGGCATTACAGCTGTAACTTTAACACCTGTAGGGTCAGTGTCATAAGTCCATTCTTTAATTTCCACCGGCCGTGGTGTAGCTGTAGGTTCAGCTGTAGGTTCCGGTGTAGCTGTCGGCTCCGGAGTTGGTGTAGCTTCAGGTGCATCTGTTGCTTCAGGTGCCGGTGTAGCTTCCACTGTTTCTGTGCCCGGTGTGCCGGTTTCATCGTCAGCAAATACCGGCATAGGCCATGAGGTAAACATAGACAGAATCATAGCAAAGCTGAGAACAGATGAAACTATTCTTTTTGTTGTTTTACTGATTTTAATCATTCTGTTTTACCTCCTTTTTCTGTTTTTTCTGTGTGCTCTGCTTTTGGCAGGGCGAAGAGATAAGTCATATTCAGTTTCATAAGCTTACCTCCTTAAGTCTGTGGGGCCGGCCAGCCCTGCGCTGTGAGAGCTGTGGTGCCCGGATTGTTTTTGACCTGGACTGCTTCGGCCCGTACGTCTATAGTAACTGTAGCACCCTGGTACATATTTCCCATTTACGGTGCAAATGTAACCTTTGTGAAAAGGACAGGTGTTTCTGTATTTGTTTCCAGGATTTCGTTATAGTACCAGTAGCCGTCTTCTTCGTTGTAAGTCCAGTGCCGTGTGTTGTAGTCTATGCTGATAAGGGAGAGGTCAATTTCGTCCTGTTTATCTGCATATTCCTGTGCCAGCGTGATGGTAGGTGTTACACGGACACGCACAAATGCCGGCATAGCGTCATTGATATTTTTTACGGTGACAATTTTGTCTATTGCCTGTGATGGCATAACGCCTGTAACATCGGTGAAAGGAATATCCTCACCGGTTTCGGGGTCTACGCCAATGGTTTCTTTCAGGTCGATATCAATTGTACCGGTGGTAATAACGTTTGTAGCTGTATCTTCTGCGGTAAAATACGCCAGAGTACCGCTGATGGTAAGCACAGCCAAACAGCATATTACCATTGCCAATGAAAAGATTTTCTTTTTCATATGCGTTTTACCTTTCTATACAAACAACCTGTAAGTTGAATGAATTCAAATTTGCCTTGTTAATGTTGGCAAGACATACCCAAAATGCCAAATCGATTTTCAGTATGTGATATGTAGGATGGCGTATTCACAATGCTGAAACCAATATTGCATCGTGG
>JAFQAF010000106.1 GCA_017400025.1 Oscillospiraceae bacterium | reverse complement strand
GGACATACTGAAAAATCTTGACCTTACAGTAAACAAAGGCTGTTTTTATGCCATAATCGGTGCAAACGGCAGCGGCAAAAGTACCCTGTTGAAGACACTCTGCGGCATACACCGCCCATACAGAGGCAAAATTTCCACAGACGGAAAGGCTGCATTTCTTCCGCAGGAGGCTGTATTGCTGTTTGCATATGAAACTGTAAGGGAAGAGCTGCAGGAAATGACAAAGGATGAAAGCCGCATTGCCCGGGCGGTGAAAACCTGCGGTCTGGAAGAAATTTTGGAAAGCCATCCTTATGATATTTCTGTGGGCCAGCAGCAGAGGGTAGCCCTGGCAAAAATACTGCTCAGCGGTGCGGATATTCTCCTGCTGGATGAGGTTACCAAAGGGATGGACGCCATTTACAAGCGGGAATTCGGCAGAATTGTAAACCGGCTGTGCGAAAGCGGAAAGACAGTTATAATGGTCAGTCACGATATAGAATTCTGCAGTGAATATGCCCACAGGGTGGGGATGTTCTTCAATGGTACTGTGGTATCCGAAGATGTGCCGCAGGTGTTCTTTTCAAAGAACAATTTCTACACAACCGCAGGAGCAAGGCTGACAAAAGGAATATTTGAAAACACTGTAAATCCGGAGGATATAATCAGTTTATGCAGAATAAATTTAAACACGGGGAATATCTGAAATGGGCGGCAGTGGCAGCCTGCGCTGTGCTGACTCTGGCTTTTCCGGCTGTTTTCGGCAGCAGGGGATATTATCTTGCGGCCTTTGTTTTCTGTGTTATAGCGGTGGGAAGCGTGTTTGCTTCCTTTGAAAATTCCGGCACAGATACGCTTAAGCTGGTGCTTATTGCCGTTATGTGTGCCCTGGCGGTTGCCGGCCGCATGGTCTTTGCGGCAGTGCCCTTTGTAAAACCGGTGGCGGCCTTTGTGATTATGTCCGGGGCAATGCTTGGGCCCCAGCGGGGTTTTCTTACCGGTGCAGTTACAATGCTGGTTTCCAATTTTATGTTTGGCCAGGGCCCCTGGACTGTGTGGCAGATGATGTCCTTCGGAATTATCGGTTTTGGTGCAGGTCTGCTGTTTTATAGAAAAACCGCCAGAAAAACAAATATCAGCCTGGCACTGTACGGATTTATTATATATATGCTGGTGGCAGGGCCGATGCTGGATATCAGCGGAATATTTACATATACCATCCCCGGCAAAGTAAGCCTTGTAGCGGTATTGCTGGCGGGCCTGCCGGTGAATCTGACATCAGCGGTTTCCACTGTTGTTTTTTTGCTTGTGCTGTCAAAACCGGTGATGTCAAAACTGAACAGAATAATCATCAAATATGGGTTGTAAGTTATGGACAGACGCGTTGAAATGCTGATGAAAGAAATATCAGCCGGGTTACAGAATATCCTTGGGGATAATCTGCTGGGTATATATATCCACGGTTCCATTGCATTTGAATGTTTTAACTGGGATAACAGCGATATCGACTTTATTGTTGTAACCGGAAAAGAACCGGACTGTATCCGCAAAAAGCATATAGTACAGCTGTTGCTTGAAAGCGACAAATCTGCCCCGCCAAAAGGTTTTGAAGTAAGCTTTGTATTGGAGAAAGACTGCAGGAATTTTACATATCCCACTCCGTATCAGCTGCATTTTTCCAATTTTCACAAAGAAAAATATATAAATGATACTGAT